>NZ_JBBNHG010000023.1:0-10848 GCF_040094675.1 Coprococcus hominis (ex Arizal et al. 2022) | reverse complement strand
GAGCAGGCATATGTGACGACCAATCCGGTGATCCGGGTACGCAAGAAAACCTTATACGACGCAGCATCTGCAGTCTCCGATTGCCAATATGTCCTGACTGTCAAAAGCAGTGGTATGTTAGCCCGACAGGAATTTGAGCTTCCGATTGACGAAGCTGCTTACCGGACACTCTGTGCCAAGGCAGACGGCAATGTGATTACGAAAACGCGCTATAAGATTCCGCTTAATCAGGGGCTTACCTTAGAGCTTGATCTCTTTGAAGGATTGTTTGATGGGCTTGTTATGGGCGAAGTGGAATTCCCGGAATTCATTTTAATATCCATGATCAACATGTTGCCATTGTCCGCCATTTGTTCTAACTAAAATCCACTTCCAATCATTGTATGTACTATTTGGATTCAGAGAACCATCTCCTCCAGATGAATCAACATCGAACGAAGATAGCAAAACAATGACTTCATCTGCATTGTTCCTATCTGCCCAATCTTGATGGTCTTTAGAACTGTCATCCCCTGCATAATAAATTTCTGTAAGAGTACATCCATTCCAGTTGCTCTTAAACTCTTTTTTTATGGTGTCAATAGCAGTTGCAATGTCCTCTTCAGAATATATTTCAGATTCTACATTATGCGTATTTACTTCATTAACATTTCCGCCACAAGCACTCAAACTAAATACAAGCAGAATACATAGCATTGCACATACAATCTTTTTCATAATTCACACTACCTCCATCAATTGCGATTTATCACTTATCAATTTCTATTCTCTCAATCTTAAAAATAACAGGTCTTGTACCGTCATTACAGCAAGTAATCATAGCCCTACTTTTATTATATACAAATACCATCTTAACGTTTTAATTTTCGAATATTCGGATTGACATTTCTTCTACTATATTGTATCATCTATTCATAAAAAGGAATGGGTTTTTTGTCGTGTACAGCCTTACGGCTCAATCGGGTTGCTCGTTTCTTTTTTTTATGTCTATTACGTCATACAAATACAGTTTCCCATCCTCTGAATATCTTACAATCAGCGAAGCATGAAAAATGTTATACCTCTCCACCTCTTCATCATCTCTATATACCGGAATTGCAAATCTTGAATCATAACGATACCAGCCATACATTGCATTTCTCCAATGCTTGCTCTCCTTATTTTCCCGAAAATGTTTTCCTACTGCTATTTCTATCATTTCAGAAATTCCTTGTACAGCATTCGCTTTCGCTTTCGCATTTGTTCCTTTGATACTATGTGTATATTTTGATCCGCTATACTCACTTGGCAGATCATCCCCAATATTGTTCCCATCAATATCCTGAATAACAGAAACATTCCGCTGCTGTTTCTTCGACCGGGCACTATCGTTGATTTGCTTGCAGACATCAAGAAGTGCAAGGTAACTGATCATTCTTCGTCACAAAGTAATTCCACAAGCGTCATATCCAGCGCCTTACATATAGACACCAGTTTATCCGCCTGTGGATTAATCTGCTTCTTTCGCCAGTCACTGATCGTACTGGTTGCAATACCGGTTCTTCTGGACAGTTCCGTCTGGCTCATATGTAATTCTTCAAGTCTTGCAAATATTTTCTCATATATCTTCATGGTGCAATACCCTTTCCTCTGCTTTTCTATTTCCGATTTTTCGGATATTGTATCATGAATAATCTCTTTTATCAATACTCTAACAGACCTATAACCCGGAATTCATCTATCTGCATCGCAGCCATCTGCAAATATCGACCACCTGCACACCCTGATAATCATAAGTTTCATGATGTGTCCTTGCAATTACCATCTTAGGATATGCATCTCGTATTGCAAGCAATGGCGAATATTCCCTCTCAAATGTTGTTTCATCTGAAATATTGTCACTTACCTGAATGTATATCAGTGTGTCTCGTTTCTTTGCTACAAAGTCCACTTCTTTTTTATAAAGTTTACCAACATATACCTCATAACCTCTCCTTCGTAACTCCAGATAAACAATATTCTCATAAACCCTTCCAAAGTCCATATTTCGTGTACCATTGACTGCATATCGAAATGCTGGATCGCAAAGATAAAACTTACTATTGTTTTCGAGATATTTTTTTCCCTTTAGGTCATACCGTTTTGCCTCATAAAATAGAAATGCGTTCTCTAAATAACCAATGTATTTTGATACTGTCTTTCTGGTAATCTCTCTTTGGTCATTATTTAATGTCTTGCAGATATTATTGGGAGAAAGCAGGTTGCCAATATTATCCATCATAAATTCAGATATACTGGCAAACTCTGATGTATTTCTTATTCTATATTTCTCAACCAAATCTCTTATAAGAATAGTCCCATACACATCTCTGATATAATCATACTGTCTATCCTCTGTCTTATATACATAAGCTCCCGGCATACCACCGGTTCGGACATACTGATCAAATGCATCATCATACCCATCCGTAATTCCATAATAAGTCAGATATTCCACAAAAGAAAAAGGATATACCTTTATTTCCATCGTTCTTCCAGTAAAAAGTGTTGCCAAATCTGAACTTAACAAAAATGCATTTGAACCGGTAACATAAATATCATAGATTCCTTTTGTATAAATACTATTGATTGCAAGTTCGAACTGAGGGCACATCTGAACCTCATCAATCAATAATACGTTATTCATTCCCTCTTTATATTGTCCCAAGATATACTTATGCAATGCATGATATTCCAGCAAATGATCAAACTCTAATTCCTGAAGGTTTATCATTACAATATTGCTCTTTTCCTCTAACGACTGCAGATAAGTGATAAATTCCTGCAGCAAAACAGACTTGCCGCTTCGTCTGATGCCCGTGATTACTTTTATATCTGGCGTCCCATATAATTCAATCAATTCATCTAGATACTTTTGCCTTACAATAAACTGCATATCACTATCTCCCATTCCCATTTTTTGAAATTTCTTTATATTTTGGTAATACATTTCATGCATATTTTAGCACAGTCAGCTGCTTCTGTCCTTATTCTATTCCCATTTTTTTTAAATAATTCATTTTCTGGTAATGGCATTTTCTTATAGAGCAAAAAAGCAGCAGACATTTCGTAAGCGCATGGTTTGACGTTTACATTCCATCTGACTATATTTTCATTGTATCACAATTCAAAATAATTATGGCATATTCTTCCGCACCACAAAACCGGATATATGTTTGACCAAAAGACCGCCAAAGTTTACCAAACATGGCGGTCTTTTGGTGTTTATTTTTGCTCTTAGAACCAACGGTATAACCAAGAGCAAAGCTCATACTGGATATAACCCCTTATAGTTCAGTTTATCAATGCACTTTTTATCAAAAATGCAGTTTGTGCATTGATATTAGTACTGAAATTAACTCAGTTTTCTTTCATTTTTTTCCACTCTTCTCTTGTAATAGCATAGACATAAGAAATCGTATTTTTAGGATCTTGATATTCCTTTACTTTTTTCATTCCATTTGCTAAAGCAGTAGAATAAGAGCCTACGTTAGTGTATTTCATGTACGAATAAATTATATCGTATTGCGTATTAAGAAATACCTAATCTCGTACTGCTCTAGCAGCTTCTTTAGCAAAGCCTTTTCTCCAATATTTTTTATGAATATGATAGCCTATTTCCGGAAGCATTTCTCCGTCAATATCCTGTATAGTAATACCACAATCTCCAATAAATTCTCCCGTTTCTTTCAACACAACTGCCCAGAGTCCAAAACCACACTTTTTATAATTATCCAAATTCCACTGGATCCAACTCCTTGTTTTATCTTCATCAAAAGGTGCCGGATAATGTTGCATAGTTTCTATATCAGAGACTATCTCAAAAAGTGCGTCAAAATCCTCTGTAACATATTCTCTTAAAGTGAGCCTATCTGTTTCAAGTACCATCTTATTCCTTTCCTAACAAATACCGATTTCTTAGTTTTAAAAACTGGAAGTTGTCTATTTCTTTGAACCATTGTTTTTATTGTCTTGTTTTTGCTTCTTTTTTTCTTTTATTCGCTCTTTAATCCTAAAAAATAATTCTAATGCCATTTGATTTGCTATCTGTCCCATAAGCAAGCTCTCCTTTCATAATTCTAATTTTTCAATTTGACAAACTAGAATTTGTCTCTTTCTTACCCATTAGCAATCTGAACCAATTTATCAATTATAACTTGTGGTATCTCGCTATTTTCATAACCTTGTTTAATAGATTCGATTGCATTATCTATATCGTTATTCTTTGCATATAAAAACGCTCTGATATGACACATATACGGAACATATATATGGGGTAAAGTTACTATCCTCTGATTAAGAACAGTAATGGCATCATCAACTGTTTGTACATTATTTATCCACTCTCTTATCAGTGGGATATTTTTATCTATCACATTTTTTATATATTCCAATGCAAATTCTATATCGGACGTGTAGGTAGGTATTTGATATTGAAAACTTGTGCATTTCCTTGGATTATAAAATTCTTCCTTTGTATATCCACAGTCTTGTTCTCTTTCATCCTCTATGTGATTATACCAAGCATCAGCAATGTGTATTTTTACAGAACTTTCTGTCCGATGCCATGTCAACTTATTTTTACTATTGATATCAGGGATAAAATCATAATTATATCCCCAGCGCAAGTATATGTGATTTCCTCTTGGATAACATAATTCGACCACAAAACGCCGATTAGCACTCCATTCAGAGTGCCATTTTTTTATCTTTTCATTATATTTCAACCCGAATTCTTCTGACAACCTTCGAGATATGTATTCGTCATAAAGTTCTCTTTTAATATATTCATCACCATGTAAAAACTTATCTTTATACTCTTCTTGTGATAATATTTCATTTGATTCCCTTTTTTTTGAACAAAAACCCTTACTCAATACATCAAATAGACTCATAAGTAACCTCCATTATTGCAAATCATCTCTTGCTTAAATCTCGATTTAGTAAATCGTGATTTGGTATCGTTACATCCTATACTACCGAACACCAAAAGAATCCGTCCACAACAGCATATATCCACTACTAAAGGCAACCGCCTGAGAAGCTAAATCCGTGACAGAGGCACTGTAAAACGGAATCTGATCGCTTTTAAGAATTTCGATTTTTATCTCCTTCTTGCAGTATTTCGTACCAACACCTCATACACTCCAAGCAATATACACCCGGCGACATAGCACAGGATATCTTTCCAATCAAATACAGAACCGACCAAAGCACTTAAGAATCGGTTATCCTGCCAGCCTAATACTTCCACAATATGGAACATCTGTGAAAATTCTACCAGTGCTGCAAAAATAAATACATACAGCGGCAACAATTTGCATCGCTCCGGTACAAATATTCTTATAAACGTATATATCACAATCACAACCAGCACATCACCAATATATGGTCTTACAAATGCATCATGTACATATAACGCAATCAACACCTCGGTCAGCAACAAAATCACAGTTGCTATTGCATATCCGATTTGCTTCATGTTCTTCTCCATTCAACAAATTATTTGAAGAGATTGTCATTTTTGCAGCTCTGGCACTACTTTACTTTTTTCAGATTCAACATATACTCTTCAATCAAACAATCAACCGTTTCTTTTTCCTTTACAAGATTCGGGAATAAACCGGTAGCTCCGTACCCTACCAAATTCATCAATCCAATCAGTCTCCATTCATTCGCAGATGTCACCGAATCTTCTCCCTCAATATTTTCCTTATAAGAACAAAACTCTACTGTGAATCGATTTCTTCGCTCCGCTTCCAATTCAGAATCTGCCGGCGGTAAAGTCGGAGGAAATCGCCACAGATTATCCATCTGCCTGATGAGTTCGTCTGCCTTCTCTGTCATATTTCTATTCTTGTAAATTTGAACTTCCAGTCCCCACATGAGTAGTATTCTATCCCAGACATTCCATACTCCCTTCCCCGGGAACTCCACTTCATGAGTAATTTCACATAACTTAAGAGCCTCGTCCTCACACCCATAAACATATAACCAATAGGCTAAGTGGCAAAGATTTTCAACATCCGATCCTCTATTAAACGAACATTTTTTTACCAGTTTCTTTGATAAGGACAAAACCTTCTTTTCTTTATGTCCCATCTGAATACTCTCAAACAATTCCTGATTCGTCATCTTTCCTTCTCCTCTCTCATAAAGTCGTGGTTTCAGTACCTTTTTGCCTCATTTTCCTCAAGCAATATTTCCGCATTTTCTGTTGAAAGTATTTGCTTTTTTACTATCTCAGTTTCAGGTGTCATAATAAAGCCCCTTTTCATGCTAATATAATAATGCATATCAGCACCATAAATGACGTCAATAAAATAAGTTACATTCCATGCATGATATCCGGTAATATATTCATGATCCGAATATTCTTCTATCTCATATAATTTCATACCGCTATCAGATGTGCATACCATAAACTTCCGCTTTATCCGTGTATACAATTAATCCGGATTATTTTCGACTTCATCCCAAAGTTCTTTGTTAAACCTTATTACCCGGGCTAACGATTTCATATCCAATTGCTCTGTCTTGAGTCCATAACCACTGACTTCATACTCATATGTCATTTCAACCTTGGCACCATTTTTTATTAAGTTTTGGATAAAATTATAAATCTTTTTGCTCGTATACCTTATTCCAAGAACCAATCTCAATCAAATTACCTTCTGGATCGGCGATATAACAAGTTCTTTGTCCCCACGGTTCAAGCTCTGGTTCTAATACAGACGTTGCACCATTTTTTATAGCATTGTTGTATGCCATATCAACTTCCTCAAAAGTATCAACATAGAGTGCAATTTCGCTATGACCATTTAGACCTTTTATATACTCATACCTTCTGTGTGTCATGTTTTCAAAATCTTTTCTTCCATATAGCAAAAACAATGTTCCATCCTTAACAAGATAAACATTTGATGTGTCTTCGCTTTCTTTAATCTCAAAGCCAAGAACATCTCTATAAAAGCGAATCATTTTCGCCATATCTTCAACAAATAATCCAAATCCATCTAATCTCATAGTCCACCTCCGTATATTCCAATTTTTCTTTCTAATCAACTATCCAGCAAACTCGGAAATTATCAGTTAGATAAATGATAAAATTGTTCTTAACTTAAATCAAGAGTTGTATAGCCAAACTCGTTGATATGTCTTTGCAAATTATGAAAATCTATCATGTTTTTATTTTTCCGAAATAGTCCTTTTTTATTAAACAATATTTTAGTATGTGCGTATGTGCTATACAATTCGATATATGGCGGTTCGGCAGTGATATTTCTTTCTCCGATACAGTTTCCTCTACTGTTGGGATATTTCCGATTGAAATTTATAGTACATTCTTTGTATGTCAACCAATGCAAATCACTAAATTTTATTCCATGCTCATCAATAGAAACAATATTCTCGTAGGAGACTTCTTTAACCTCAAGATGGAAATAATGATGTTTTGATTTAAAATACTCGACAGCTGCATTGATATGTTCCAGAAAAAATGCGATTTGTTCCTCCGTCAAACTACATTCCCATGGATAGTTGTTAGCCATTCCTGTTTTCCCGTATTGATATGCTGCCATACTATATTTTATTTCCGGTTTTATCCATTTTACAATCAGAAAATCGTTTTCCTCAAGCAATATTTCAGCGTTTCCTGTTGAAAGAATTTGTGCTTTTATTGCCTCTGTTTCAGCTGTCATAAATAAAGTTCCTTTCCTAACAAATACCAATTTCTTAGTTTTAAAAACGCTTGATATCATTTTATATTCATTGTGAATCTTCTAAATACACTATACATCTGTTAACATCTTTTGGAGAATAAAAAACCGGAACTTTCTTCTTCATAAACAACTTTTTGTCACTTTGAAGCATATTCTCTAACTCTGGTTCTATTCCTTCTTCGTAATCTCCATAATGCCCGATCGTGAAGCGGCACTCATGTTCCATATTATCTTTTGTCTTAAATATAATATGAGCTTCGGTATAGGGCTGGTTAAAATCATTAACTAACGTTACATCTTCGATGATCCCCTCGACCAGATTCCATTTTATAATCACGGAAAATCGATTGACCAAATAGATGATAGGAATAATTGCAAAGAGAGCAGCTAAAAAAAGCCATCTGTTAAAAAGTCCGGCAATGATTCCGGGGATAGCCGTTATAAGCACCGCAATCATACACCTTTTACATGTTCTCTTTAATACTTTACTTTTGTATTTCCCCATTATCTTTCAGCTTTCCTTACAATTTCACCATCATGTCGGATTCATATTTTATAATCGTTGAAAATCAAAGTATTACAAACACTACTACCAAACATCCAACGAATCCCACGAACCACGGTATTATAAAAGATAGAAAATTTGCTTTATTTTTTCGAAGCAGAATCATTGCGGTTATCATTATGGCTAACCATGCGAACATAATAAAATATCCAAACAAAAGATAAACTACAGGACCGGTCAAAATTTAAAGAACCAGAAAAGCTTCCCGCCATATGGATTTTTCTTACTGAGCAACCGTGCCGAAACTGTATGGAATAATAAAAATGCACCGCTTATGATCGTCATCACCAGTTCAAACTGTGATACGACCGACATGGAATTATCATTATAGCCTATATAAACATTCTTACTGCCCAGAATGCTGCAATTTCCCTCATACCAGAACACATCGGCACCATTGACCGGTGAATCCGCCTTAATCTGCAGCACCGTATAAGTTGGCCGAATGCCTTTCCCATAACGTGATTTGTAATTTCTGACAGCATTTCCGCTATGTACCTTAACATGATTGGAGCTCTGCCGGGAGCTTTGATATGTTACAGTTCTCATCGAGTTTTATAGCTGATAAAGAAAGACTGAACGCCTCTTGTAATTGCCCATTATAAAAGGAAGTTTCCGCATTTGAAATTAATTCTGCAAGTTGATCTTTTTTGTCCATTGGCATCCAAATCATCCCCTTACGTAACATCGGTTTTTTTCAGTTCGTTTATTATCTCTATATCATAATCATTTGGAGCATCACTGAATGCTTTTTCTGCTAAAGTGACAGCTTCTTTTGAAATCGTAACCTCATTAGCTAAAACGTTCTCCAAAAAATTTTCAAGAGCCACCCGTTTTTCTCCATATTTCGCCAGTTCTTCAGCATCTTCCACAAGAGCATTCACAAGAGAGTCGTCATGAAATTGCATAGAGATATTTTTGAAGAACATATCATATGCGTCTTTTACCATTTTAATCTCCTCTCATAATTAGCGATTAATAGGAAAGCCAGTTACTATCCCTTCACCGCCTGGTTCAACAATCACTCTAATATCTAAACTATGGTTTTGTCCTTCAACAGTAAATCTAACTGGTCTACCATTTCTTGTGGTAAGAGGAGCGTTTGGATCTGGACCACCAATAGTTTTCGGTGCATTTCGACCACTTCCTGGACCTGTAGCTTGTTGCCAAATTGATTTTGGACTATTCGCAACATCTCCGACAGCCTTAATAGCATTATCATCGGACCAAGTATCTGGAAAAGCACTATTGCCAAATCCGCGATTTGGACCGTGCCCAGGATCATCTGGACCTTCGCCTTCAAGAATATGTCGTCTTCTATTATCACTAACTTTACATTCGGTATTGTGAACCCATACGGTATTTCTTCCAACAAAATATGTATGTGAGTTTTCAACCTGAAAATTATATACATTTACAGATATTTCGAACTCTTCAATCTTATACTTTTCGATTAATAAATCATCACCATTAACGCTAACAAGCTTATCACCCACAAGGAGTCTACCAGCCTCAATAAAGCCTCTGCCCTGCACATAAAATGGATGATTGTCTGTGGTGATGACTTCTTCACCATTGATTACAAGATGAACGAGTTTGTCCACCTTGCGGACATATGTTTCAAGGACAGTTTTTTCACTTGTTTCAAGCGTATCAGGATCAGTTGAAATAACCTTATCACCAGGATTTATCTTTTCAATAGCGAGCAGACCAGCAGTTGTAAGTACCAATGTACCAGCAACAAAGCACGCCATATTCTGAGAAGCAGCACCTGAGAACGAAGATACCAAGCTTACCCCCATCTGGAACTTGTTGTATACATCGCTCTGATGCATTTTGTTGTTAAGTTCCGTGATTGGGTTATTAGGATCAATCATCCCCAATCCTAATGATACCATGTCAAAACCATCCATACTATTAGAAATGGCCCCGCTGATTTTAGAGGTTGTCTGGATTGCGTTTCCTAATTTAGAACCGCAGGTTATGAATTTGCCGGCGATTCCGCCTACGCCGCCCAAGGCACCACCCATTATGGCACCATCTAATGCACCTTGGGCAAATCCTTCTAGGAATGAGCCTCCTGTTAGCATACTGGTAATTCCGCCAATCAAGCCACCGGTCAAAGCACCTTTTAAAGCTCCGATAAGAATGCCAGTGCCTATACCCTGTAAGCCAGGAACACAAATGCAGACAACAGCCACTACGATTTCAATTACCAGAACGATCTCTTTCCAGTGATCTTTACACCACTGACCGACCTTTTTCAAACCTTCGCAAAATTTTTCCCAGTCGGTCTTTTCGCAGTCAGGCTTAAGATAAGAGTATTGTTTGTAAAAGTCCTTCTTAGCACGTGAGATTTCGGATGATGCCGAATTATCACGATCTACCGTCAAGTTAATAAACTCATCGACTTCTCTTTGGGTTGCTTCGAGACCCGCAATCTGCTGTTCTTGTGTCTGAGAAGAGGTTCAAAAACAGTTAACTTCTAAATCAACTGTTTTTTGAAAGGTCGTTTCATCAGATTCTTATAGCAATCCAGCAAAT
>NZ_JBBNHG010000022.1:0-53900 GCF_040094675.1 Coprococcus hominis (ex Arizal et al. 2022) | reverse complement strand
CGGAGAAATCGTGATTATTATATGTAATGTATAATGATAATCACGAGTTCGAAGAACGGAGAAATCGTGATTATTATGAATAAGACGGAATCGTGTTCAATGATGCATCGGCATAAAAAAATTATATATGGAATATTGATCATCTGTATGGTGTTTTTCGGTATTTTCGGTTCGGGAAATCTTCTCCGGGATGGAGAACGTACTTCATCGGAACCGGGGGATACGGAAGAAACAGCTACGACACAAGTCCCTGTGACCACAGAGCAGACGGCAGGCGAAGAGACACACACGACTTCAGATGCACAAATGACGGTGCTTGATGTGCGGATACAGGACAAGATCCAGACGATGAGTCTGGAAGAAAAGGTCGGACAGATGTTCTTTGTAAAAAATGATGGACGCTTCGGACCGGATGAGCTAACGCAATATCCGGTTGGGGGCATTATTTTGTTTGCGGGAGATTTGGCTGGGGAGACGGCAGATTCCCTGACGGAGAAGATCCAGTCCTTTCAGGAGGCTTCTGATATTCCTTTGCTAATTGGAACGGACGAAGAAGGCGGTACGGTGACGCGTGTCAGCCGTTACAGTGCACTGGCAGATCACACCTTTGCATCACCGAGATCCATCTATGCGTCGGGCGGTATGGATGCAATCAGAAAGGATACGGAAGAAAAAACAAAGCTGCTTCTATCGTATGGCATCAATGTGAACTTCGCACCGGTCTGTGATCTGTCCGGAGATGCGAGTGATTTTATCTATCCCCGTGCGTTTGGAGATGATCCGCAGGAGACGGCAGAGTACGTCGATACCGTTGTCACGACGATGCGGAAGGCACAGATTGGAACGGTGTTGAAGCATTTCCCGGGGTACGGTAGTAATGGAGACACGCATGTGAACCAGATCGAGGATACGCGAACGTATGAGCAGTTTGTGACGCGGGATTATATACCGTTTGAGGCGGGCGTAAATGCTGGCGCGGACTGTATTTTAGTTAGCCACAATGTAGTTGCAGCAATCGATGATGAATATCCGGCATCGCTATCGGAGAAGGTGCACGAGGAGATACGGAACGTGCTGCAGTTTGATGGTGTGGTAATCACCGATGATCTGATGATGAGTGGCGTATCTGCGGGATATGATCTGGACGAGGCGGCGGTGCAGGCGGTCAAAGCCGGAAATGATATGCTGCTTTCCACGAATTATCAGGAGCAGATCAAAGCCGTCATACAGGCAGTCAAAGATGGAGAAATTGACGAGGCACAGATTGATGCGGCAGTTGCGCGCGTGCTGAAATGGAAGAATCAGTTAGGATTTGAGATATTTTAGGAAATGACAGAAAGGGGTAACGGATGAAGTTAATACATTGTGCGGATATTCATTTGAATTCCTCTCTGTCTACACATCTGGATGGAGATAAGCAGAAGCAGCGGAGAACCGAGATTCTGCATACGTTTCTGCGTATGGTGGACTACGCCGCAGAACAATCGGTCGATGGGATTCTCATCGTCGGAGATCTGTTTGATACGAAGAAGGTTGACCGGGCAACTGGAAACGCGGTGCTGTCTGCAATTACCGGACACCCGGAGATCTTGTTTTTCTATCTGCGTGGAAATCACGATGCAGATGGGTTCCTGCAGTCGTTGGATGAAATCCCGGATAATCTGAAGTTGTTTGGTGATACATGGCGTTACTATGCGTGGGAAGAAGATGGTGCGACAATCGTGATTACCGGTGCGGAAAGCTCTGCACGGAATGCACAGACGTTATATACATCATTAAGGCTTAATCCAAAGCATATTAACCTTGTGATGCTGCATGGGCAGGAGACGCCATACGCAAGTGGGGCAGGACAGGATGCGGAACAGATTCCACTTGCTTTATTACAAAATAAAGGAATCGATTATCTGGCACTCGGACACATCCATACATATAAGCGTGAGCAGCTCGATGCAAGGGGCATCTACGTGTATCCGGGTTGTTTGGAGGGCAGAGGCTTTGATGAATGTGGCATACATGGATTCTGCCTGCTCGAGGTTGATGTGGCACATCATAAGATTCAGGATACATTTGTGCCATTTGCAAGCCGCAGACTGTGGGAGGCATCTGTCGATGTAAGCGTGTGTGCATCCGGAGTGGATATTTTAGATGCTATTAAAGAGACATTACAGGAAATGCAGGTGCAGACTGCCGATCTGGTGAAGGTCTGTCTGACCGGCAGCCTGCCTGTGGGCGTGGAAGTAGATACAGACCTGCTTGCGATGCAGTTGTCACAAATCTATTTCTATGCGAAGGTCGTAGATCATACTGTGCCGGAGATCGACTATGCCGCATATACGTATGATGCGTCATTAAAGGGTGAATTCGTGCGTCTGGTTCAGGCACAGACTGACCTTTCGGATGAGAAGAAAGCGAAAATCATTCAAACGGGAATATTGGCGCTTGCCGGGGAGGCGTTCATATGAGACTACTGACATGTCATATTGAAAACTTTGGAAAGCTTTCGGATTTCTCCTATGATTTTGCAGATGGCTACAATGCTTTTGTGCTGCCGAATGGCGCAGGAAAAAGTACATTTGCAGCATTTATCCGCGTGATGTTCTATGGCTTTGCCGGGGAGACGAAGCGGACGGAACTGGAGAAGGAACGGAAGCGTTATCAGCCGTGGCAGGTCGGTACCTATGGCGGACAGCTTACTTTTACAGCGGATGGGAAATATTATCTGCTGTCGCGTGTCTTCGGGAAGACGGCAAAGGGAGATTCCTTCCGGTTACAGGATGCGAATACGCTGCTTGACAGTACAGATTTCACCGAACAGATCGGACAGGAGTTATTCGGAATCGATGCGGAGTCTTTTATGCGGACCATCTATATCGGACAGGCGGAATGTGCGGCATTTGCAGCGACAGACAGCGTGAGTGCGAAGCTCGGCGATCAGATGGAAGAGACCGAAGATATGGCAAGTTATGACGTGGCAAATAAAAAGCTTGCCGATGCGATCAACCAGATGTCGGATAAACGGAGCACCGGAAAACTTGCGAAGCTTGAACGGGAAGCACACGTGCTTGCACAGGAATTACGGGCAAAAACGGTAGTGCAGGAAGCGTTAGATACGGTTTCAAGCCAGTTGACGGCGGTCAAAGTGCGTTGGAATGCGTGCTTGGCGGGGAAGCTACCGGAGGAAACCGAAGAGAAAGAAGCTGCAAGCCCATCCGGGCAGGAACTGGCAGATACCTTGCAGCAAAGAAGAAATGAAAAAAACGAACAGCGGAAATATAAAGGAATCACAGGTATCGTCTTAGGATTGCTTGTGATTATATATGCGCTGCTTGCGGCAGGCAAAGGGTATCGTATGTTAATCCTTATCTGTGGTGGATTCAGTATGATTGCAGGCGCATGTATGCTGCTTGGGTATGCAATCGGCAGGAAGAAACGCCAGCCAGAGTCAAAACCTGTACAGCCAAAGCCGCTTTCGGAGGAACAGCAGAAACAGCGGGCATCGGAGATGGAGACGCTGTCGAGACAGATCCTGCAATACAGCCGGAGACTTGATGAGTTGGAGAGCGAGTCTGACACACTGACGGAAAAGGAAAGAAAATTGCAATCTCTTAATGAAGAATTGATTACGCTTCGGGAAAAATGTGATATAATACAAAAGACTAAGGCTTTTTTGACACAGGCAAAGGAAAATTACGGTGCACGTTATCAGAAACCGGTTATGGATGCATTCCGGAGGTATTACCGGATGTTATCAGGTGAAGACGGAACAGCGTATGGACTTACGGCGACGTTCGAGATGGAGAGGCAGGAGCAGGGAATGTACCGGGATATGGGATATTTCAGCCGGGGATATCAGGATATGACCGGTTTGTGTATGCGTCTTGCATTTGCGGATGCCATGTACCGGGAGGAAAAGCCGTTTCTGATTCTGGATGATCCGTTTGTGAATCTCGATGAGGAAAAAATAGAGCATGGAAAAGCATTTATAAGAGAAATCGCAAAGGAATATCAGGTGATTTATTTCACCTGTCACGAAAGCCGCGCGTGATAAAGGGGTATACTATGTACACATATAATAAAAAAGTTCTTTTTTCAGATGTTGATGCAACAAGAAGAATGTCGTTTGGGAGTCTGATGGATGCCATGCAGGATTGTGTCAACATCAATTCCGAGTCGGTAGGCAGAGGCATTGACTATATGCTTGAGCATAAGCGGACCTGGTTCGCAATCGGTTGGAATATTGAGATCCGCCGTATTCCGAAGATGTTCGAGGAGATAAGCGTGAAGACCTGGGCGTATGAATTTGCGACATCCATCGGCTATCGTAATGTCATTGTGACAGATGAGAATGGCGAGGATATTGTCTGTGCCGATTCGATGTGGACACTCATGGATATGGAGACGAAGCATCCGGTTCGGATTGAAGAAGAGGATGCAAAGGGATATGAGATCAGACCGCGGTATCCGATGGAAAGATGCGGTAGAAAGATCCGTCTGCCGAAGGAATTCGAGGTTGTTGACACAGTAGTTGTGCCAAAAGCCGACATCGATTACAACGGACATATGAGTAACGCAAAATATATCCTGCTTGCCAATGAATATCTCGAGGATATCACGCGTGTCAGCCGGATCCGCGTGGAATATAAGAGTCAGGCGAGGTACAGGGAGACGCTTGTGATCGAGCGGGCAATACAGGAGATCGAAGCGGAAGCCGGAACGGAAACACATGTGATCATCAAGATGAGCGGCAAAGAAGCGGGTGACGTGAAGGCGGTTGTTGATTACCGGCTGACAGAAGCGTAGGAGTGGCGTACCGCGAATCATAATTTACAAAATACAGGATAAGGCAGTATATGAAATTAGAAAAGAAAAAGATACAAAATCTGATCCGGATTGCAGCGGATGCACGGAAGTTTTCGTATGCACCGTATTCGCACTTTGCGGTCGGGGCGGCATTGCTTGGGGCAGATGCGAAGATATACACCGGATGCAATATTGAGAACGCAGCATTTACACCGGGAAACTGTGCAGAGCGGACAGCCATCTTCAAGGCTGTGAGTGAAGGCTGCAGGGAATTTTCGGCAATCGCGATCGTAGGCGGGAAACTTGACGAAGATGCGCTTGCGCAGACCGGATACACTGCACCATGCGGTGTGTGCAGACAGGTGCTGCGGGAGTTCGTTAATCCGTCCGCATTTGCCGTGATTTTAGCACGTACAATAGAGGCGTATAAGGTATATACATTGGAAGAACTGCTTCCGGAAAGCTTTGGACCGGAGAATTTGAAATAGATGATGGAGGATGAATCGTTTGAGTAAATTAGAGAATCTGACCGCATATACGGTAGTGGAAAAGAAGGAATTGAAGGAAGTTAATGGATACGGATATATCCTGTCCCACAATAAGACAAAGGCACGTGTGGCTGTGATTGAGAATGATGATACGAACAAAGTATTTACAATCGGTTTCCGGACACCGCCAGCCGACGATACAGGTGTGCCACATATCACAGAACATTCGGTGCTTTGCGGTTCCAGAAAATTTCCGGTCAAGGATCCGTTCGTGGAGCTTTGCAAAGGAAGTCTGAATACATTCTTAAATGCAATGACTTATTCGGACAAGACAGTATATCCGCTTGCAAGTCTGAATGAGAAGGATTTTCATAATCTGATGCATGTCTATATGGATGCCGTTTTTTATCCGAATATGTATGAGAAGAAAGAGATCATGATGCAGGAGGGCTGGCATTATGAGATCGATGAGGAGACCGGGGAGCTCACGTATAACGGTGTTGTATTTAACGAGATGAAGGGCGTGTATTCCTCATCGGAACAGCAGCTTTACCGAATTATTGAGAAATCACTGCTTCCACATACTGCATATGGTTTTGAATCGGGTGGAGATCCGGAGGCAATTCCGAACCTGACACAGGAGGATTTTATTGCGTTTCATAAGCGGTATTATCATCCGAGCAACAGTTATATCTATCTGTATGGCGATATGGATGCAGAGGCGGAACTTCGGTTTATCGACGAGGAGTATTTACAGAACTTTGATTATTTAGAGATTGATTCTGCATTGACCGATGAGCCAGCGTTTGAGAAGCCGGTAGAGGTACGGGAATATTATTCCATCGCAGAGAATGAATCCGAGCAGGACAACACTTATCTGACATACAACACAGTTGTTGGAACAAGTGCGGATAAAAAGTTATGTACTGCATTTTCGATTCTTGAATATGCCTTGCTGTCGGCACCGGGCGCACCGCTCAAAAAGGCATTGATTGATGCCGGGCTTGGCAAGGATATTCTGTCATCCTTTGATGACGGTATCAAACAGCCGAACTTCTCAATCATTGCAAAGAATGCGAATGCAGAAGATTTAGAACGATTTATACAGGTGCTTGAGGATACGCTTGCTTCCATTGTGGAGCAGGGTATGGATAAGAAATCGCTGCTTGCGGCAATCAATTATTTTGAATTTAAGCATAAGGAAGGAAACTTTGGACGATTCCCGAAGGGATTGATGCTCGGATTAAATGCATTTTCTACATGGCTTTATGATGATGCGGCAGCGCTTGATCTGTTCAGCCTGAACGATGTGTATGATGCGTTGAAGCAGGATGTGGAGACCGGATATTTTGAAGCTCTGATCAAGCAGTATATTTTACAGAATACGCACAAGTCATATTGTCTGCTGATGCCAAAGAAGGGGCTTAATAATGAGATTGCAGAGCGTGAGAAGGCACGGCTTGCGGCATATAAGGAGACACTTTCTGCAGCGGATATCGAGGAGATTCGTGCGAACATGATGCATCTGAAGGAGTACCAGAGCTCCGGTGATGCAGAGGAAGACTTGAAGAAGATTCCGATGCTTGCGATCGATGATATCGAGAAGCATGCCAAGAAAATAAATAACCGTATTCTGGAGATTGAACATGTCAAGGTACTAAGCCATGATATTTTTACAAACGGAATCACGTATCTCAGCCTGAACTTCTGTATGGATGATATCGACTATGATAAGTTTCCGGTAATTGCACTTTTGACGGAGATTTTTAAGTATGTGGATACAGAGCATTTCAGTTACAGTGAGTTATCGAACGAGATCAATCTGTATACTGGTGGCATTGGATTCAGTACAACGGTCACCAATAAGAAAGAATATGGCGGTTATGTTACACATTTTGTCGTCAGTGCAAAGATGTTGGATGCACAGCTCGATAAGGCAATGGAATTGATTGAGGAGATTTTGTTCACCTCGAAGCTTTCGGATAAGAAGCGATTGAAGGAGATTATTGCAGAGACGCGTGCGGCAATGAAAGACGATCTGCTTGCGAACGGACATACAACAGCGGCGGGACGCGCAACGGCATATATTTCTAAAATAGGTGTTGTGAAAGAACTGACAGAGGGTGTAGATTATTATATGTATCTGTCAGATCTGGATGATCATTTTGAAGAACGCTATGAGGGACTGGCTGCTGATCTTCAGGAGACGCTCGGTCAGCTTCTGCGCAGAGATTCCCTGCTCGTGAACTTTACTTCCGATAAGAAGCCGGAGGATACGCTGACTGAGAGTCTGACGAGATTTTCCTGCAAGCTTTCGACAAGACTGGCGTTTGAGAATGTGAAGGAAATTCCGGTAGTAAAAAAGAACGAGGGCTTTAAGACGGCAAGTCAGGTACAGTATGTAGCGACGGCCGGTAATTTCTGTGAACGTGGATATGAGTATACCGGCGCTTTGAATGTATTGCAGTGTATCTTCTCATACGATTATCTGTGGATCAATGTGCGTGTGAAGGGTGGTGCTTATGGCTGTATGTGCAGCTTCAATCGAAGCGGTAACGCATATTTTACATCCTACCGTGATCCAAATCTGTTGGAGACATACGAGATCTATAAGGAGGCACCGGACTATGTGAGAAGCTTTGAAGCAGACGAAAGAGACATGATGAAATATATCATCGGTGCGATCAGTAGGATGGATTCACCGCTTACACCATCCGCAGATGGCAATTTCAGTCTGATCTGTTATCTGATGGGAATCGACGATGCAGACTTGCAGCGGACAAGAGATGAAGTGCTTGGCGCAACCCCGGAAGTAATCCGTGGACTTGCCGGATATGTGGAAGCAGCTGTCGATGGAGATGTGATCTGTGCAATCGGTGATGAAGCGCGGATCGAAGATGCGAAGGATGCATTTACAGAAGTAAAGAGCGTATTTTAGGTAGAACATACAGGGAGAAACATATGGATAACTTATCGACATACAAATCCGGTTTTGTTGCAATCATCGGACGTCCGAATGTGGGAAAGTCCACATTGATGAATCATCTGATTGGACAGAAGATTGCGATTACAAGCAGCAAAGCGCAGACGACGAGGAACCGGATCCAGACAGTATATACGGATGACGAAGGACAGATTGTGTTCCTGGATACACCGGGTATCAACAAGGCGAAAAATAAGCTTGGCGAGTATATGATGAATGTTGCGTACTCCACATTGAATGAGGTGGATATCGTCATGTGGATCGTGGAGCCGACGACATTTATCGGCGCGGGCGAGCGTCATATCATTGATGTGCTAAGTAAGGTAAATACGCCGGTGGTGCTTGTTATCAATAAGACGGATACTGTGGATAAACAGGCAGTTGCAGATGCTATAAACACATACAAAGAGGTACATGATTTTGATGCGATTGTTCCTGTTTCTGCACTGCGCGGACACAATCAGGCGGAGCTTATTAAGACGTTAAAACGGCTGCTTCCGTTTGGACCACAGTTTTACGATGAGGATACGATTACCGATCAGCCGGAACGCCAGATTGTAGCGGAGATGATCCGTGAACAGGCACTCAGGCAGTTGGACAAGGAGATTCCGCATGGCATCGCCGTTGTAATTGACCGGATGAAGGAACGTCCGGATGGCAGCTGCATGGATATTGAGGCAACGATCATCTGTGAGCGGGATTCCCACAAGGGGATTATTATCGGAAAGCAGGGTGCAATGCTAAAAAAGATTGGTACGAAAGCACGGATCAGTATGGAAAATCTGCTGGATATGAAAGTAAATTTAAAGCTATGGGTAAAGGTAAAAAAGGACTGGAGAGACAGCGATACCTTACTTCGTAATTACGGTTATCGGGAGGAAAATTAAGATGAAGATCGGTTTTGACAACCAAAAGTACTTAGAGATGCAGTCACAGCATATACGTGACCGGATCGCACAGTTTGATAATAAATTATATCTGGAGTTTGGCGGCAAGCTGTTTGATGACTATCATGCGTCACGTGTGCTTCCGGGATTTCAGCCGGATTCGAAGCTGCAGATGTTATTACAGTTAAAAGACCAGGCTGAAATCGTGATCGTGATCAGTGCAGAGGATATCGAGAATAACAAGGTACGTGATGATTATGGAATTACATATGATATGGATGTGCTGCGCCTGATCGACGAATTCCAGGCAGTAGGACTGTATGTTGGCAGTGTGTGTCTGACAAAGTATGCCGGGCAGGCATCGGCAGAGCTTTTCCGCAAGAAGCTTGCAGAGCTTGGAATCAAGTCTTACCGTCACTATAAGATTGTTGGATACCCAAGTGATATTGCCCATATCGTGAGTGATGAGGGGTATGGAAAGAATGAATATATCGAGACAGAGCGCCCGCTTGTTGTCATCACGGCACCGGGACCGGGTAGTGGAAAGATGGCGACCTGCCTGTCTCAGCTTTACCATGAATATAAGCGTGGCGTGAAGGCCGGGTATGCAAAGTTTGAGACATTCCCGATCTGGAATCTGCCACTCAAGCATCCGGTCAATCTTGCTTATGAGGCAGCAACAGCGGACTTAAACGATGTCAATATGATCGATCCGTTTCATCTGGAAGCATATGGTGAGACAACCGTTAATTACAACCGCGATATCGAGATATTCCCGGTTGTTGCGACAATGTTTGAACTGATTGCCGGAAGCAGCCCATATAAGTCTCCAACGGATATGGGTGTCAATATGGCTGGAAATTGTATCATTGACGATCAGGTATGCCGCGATGCATCGGCACAGGAGATCATCCGCCGGTATTATCGGTGCCTGTGTGACAGAAAGCGTTACGGACAGTCGAAGGATGACAAGAATAAGTTAGAGCTTTTACTGCGGCAGGCGGGTGTCTCTATGGAGGACCGCCTGGTGGCAAAGAAAGCATTGGCAAGGGAAGAGGAGACCGGGCATCCGGCGATGGCAATCGAGCTTGCAGACGGCACGATCGTAACCGGAAAAACCGGAGATCTGCTCGGTGCATCGGCAGCTGCGATCTTGAATGCGCTTAAAGTACTTGCCGGAATTCCGCATGAAGTACAGTTAGTATCCAAGGAAGCCATCGAGCCGATCCAGCGACTCAAAATCCAATATCTTGGAAGCCACAATCCAAGATTGCATACCGATGAGATTCTGATTGCGCTTTCCACGACGGCGGCACAGGATGAAAAAGCAAAGCTTGCAATTGAGCAGCTCTCAAAATTGAAGAATTGTCAGGCACATTCGACGGTATTGCTTTCATCGGTGGATGAGCAGCTTCTGAAGAAAATAGGTGTCCAGCTTACGTGCTCCCCGAAGTATGAAGAGGAAGACAGAAAATATCACAGACGTTAAAAAATTGATTGTAAATAGAATATGAATCTGATAAAATATGCTTGTTTTTGTAAGAAAAAACAGGCATATTTTTATGCATTTTCGTAGAGAATACGAAAGAAAAATCTGGCCTGCATCCGCCAATGCCATGGATAAGGATGTCAGGAACACAAGGAGGATGAGAGTTTATTGGAAAACAACACTAGTTCAACAAACATTATTGAGCTAAAGCACATCACAAAAACATTTGAGGATGGGTTTGTCGCTGTAGAGGATTTTAACCTTACGGTAAAAAGGGGCGAATTCGTAACGTTTTTAGGGCCTTCGGGCTGTGGTAAAACCACAACACTCCGCATGATTGCGGGCTTTGAAATTCCTACAGAGGGAGAAATACTGCTAGATGGTAAAGAGATTGGAAATCTACCACCAAACAAACGCCCGATCAACACAGTATTTCAACGGTATGCATTGTTTCCACATTTAAACATTTTTGACAATATTGCCTTTGGATTAAAGCTTAAGAAGCTGTCGAAGGACGAGATTAAGCGGAAGGTAAAGAAAGTTCTGGAGATGGTAGACTTAGAAGGGTTTGAGACGCGGAAGGTAGCAACCTTGTCCGGTGGACAGCAGCAGCGAATCGCAATCGCGCGTGCACTGGTCAATGAGCCGCAGATCCTGCTTCTCGATGAGCCGCTCGGTGCGCTCGACTTAAAGATGCGCAAGGAGATGCAGCTTGAACTGAAAAGTATGCATGAAAGACTTGGAATTACCTTTATCTATGTAACACATGACCAGGAGGAGGCACTTACGATGTCGGACAAGATCGTTGTCATGTCCGAAGGACGTATGCAGCAGATCGGAACTCCTGAGGATATATATAATGAGCCGAAAAATGCATTCGTTGCAGACTTTATCGGCGAGAGTAATATTTTTACTGGCATCATGACAGACAAGCTCAAGGTGCGTTTCTGCGGGGCGGAATTTGCCTGTGTGGATGATGTCGAGCATGGACGGCTGGTGGAAGTCGTTGTGCGTCCGGAAGATGTGGAGATCACAACGCCTGAGAATGGTGCAATCACAGGAACGGTTACATCAGTTGTATTCAAGGGTGTCCACTATGAGATCACAGTGGAATCCGGCAAGAATGAGATCGTGATCCAGTCGACAAAGACCGCAGCGGTTGGAAGCCAGGTTGGACTGAATGTGGAACCGGATGGTATTCACATCATGATTCCGGAACACACACTGAATAAGATCGAGAGTGATGTAGACAAGAATTATGAGCTTACAATCTTTGATGGAAAGATCCAGTGTGATCTGACGAAGATCATACCGGGTTCTAAGTTTAACGACGCGCATGAGCTTTTAGATGCACATGGTGACGTGATTGATTATGAGAAACTGAAGGTCGTGCTTGCAATCAAGCCACGGCATATTTCCATGAGCGATAATGAGGAAGAGGGTATCGTCTGCGGACATATCATCAACCTGATCTACAAGGGTGATCATTACAGCTACGTGGTCCGTACGGATATGGATGAAGATTTCATCGTTAACGATGAATACCTGTGGAATATGGATGACTATGTAAGTCTGGTTATTCCGGAGGAGCATATCCAGTTTTCCATCAAGAAATAGAAAAGGAGTGATATTGTATGCGTTCTTCACGTTTTGCAAAGAGCGGACTGGGTATACCTTATGCACTTTTTCTATTGCTGTTTGTAGTAGCCCCATTGTTTGTTCTTTTATATTATGCGTTTACAAACGGACAAGGTCAGTTTACCGTGCAGAATCTGGCGGCATTTTTTACGAGCCCGAATACGATCGGTACACTTGCGTACAGCTTTGCGCTGGCGGTTGTGACGACCTGCGTCTGTGTACTGCTTGCATATCCGATTGCGTATATCTTAGCGCGCAGCAATATGCGGCATAAGAGTGTGATCTTAGTTGCATTTGTGATGCCGATGTGGATCAATTTCACATTGCGTATCACTGCATTAAAAGAGATACTTACGGTGTTAGAGGGAAATCTTGCCCTGCATCCGTTTTTAAATTCTGTCATCGGTATGACGTATGATTTTCTTCCATTCATGATTCTGCCGATGTACACGACGCTGATGAAGTTAGACACGAGTCTGATAGAGGCGGCAGGTGACCTTGGCGCGAATCCGGTACAGACATTTCTGAAGGTGACACTGCCACTTTCCGTGCCTGGCATTATCAGCGGAATCACGATGGTATTTCTGCCATCTATGACAAACTATGTTGTGCTGGATATGCTTTATAACAGCACGTATATTATGGGTAGTCTGATCGGAAGCTATTTTGCATCCTACGACTGGCACAATGGATCCATGATCGCACTGATCCTGCTTTTGATCATATTGATCTTCACCCTCTTTACGAACAAATACTCGGATGAGGACGAGGGAAGAGGAGGTGCACTGATCTGATGAGAAAGACGATTGGAAAACTATTTTTGATTCTTATGCTGCTCGTTATCTATGCACCGATTCTGATTCTGGCGGTATACAGCTTTACGGATTCCGGGAATATCGGTTCGATCCACGGATTTTCTATGCAGAATTATGTGACACTGTTCACAAAGGGCGAGCTTCGGGATATGATCGTCGGGACGGTTCTTCTGGCACTTGTTTCATCTCTGCTTGCTACAATCCTTGGAACGATGGGTGCGATTGGTGCGTTTTATTCGAAGAAACTTGCGAAGAACTTTATTAACACAGCCAACCAGATTCCGGTTGTCAATGCAGATGTTGTAACCGGTTTTTCCATCTGCGTGCTGCTGATCGTTGCATTTGGCATGAATAAGGAAAGCTATGTGCCGCTGCTGATCGGTCATGTAGTGTTATCTGCTCCATTTGTGTATCTGTCTGTGGTTCCGAAATTAAAGCAGATGGATGCAAGTCTGTATGAGGCGGCAATGGATCTTGGTGCGTCTCCGTCGATGGCACTCCGTAAGGTTGTGATCCCGCAGATCATGCCGGGTATCGTATCCGGATTTGCGCTGGCAATCACACTTTCGCTTGATGATTATTTCATCGCAAGCTATACAAAACCGGCAACGTTTAACACGATCAGTACGTATGTTGTCAATGCAACCAAGGGTTCACAGACAGAGATTAAAACTGCACTCTGGGCTCTTTCGACAGTGATCTTCCTGATCGTTATTCTGGCAGTGGTTGTCATGAATGTGGCTGGCAGAAAGACAACCTCTGAAAAAGGAGGTGTCCGCAATGAGAAATAAGATGTTAAAACGTGTGACAGCCGTTGCGGCGGCAACTATGATGACATTTCTGGCGATGGTGCCGGGAACAAAGATCACACACGCACAGGGAAATGACGACGTGATCAAGCTGCGTGTCTGCAACTGGGAGGAATATATCGATCTTGGTGACTGGGACGAAGAAGAACGCATGGAGCTTGAAAATGGTGCGGAGATCTTCGGTGAGAATTCGATGGTCGATGATTTCACCGAGTGGTATTACGAGACGTACGGCAAGCGCGTGGAGGTTGAGTATTCGTGCTTCGGTACGAACGAGGATCTGTATAACCAGCTGACACTCGGCGATGTGTATGACCTTGTCTGTCCGTCTGATTATATGATCATGAAGCTGATGGCAGAGAAGAAGCTGGTGCCGTTTTCAGAAGATTTTTATGATACGGACAATCCGGATAATTACTATGTGCGCGGGGTATCCGATTATATTAAGGATACGTTTGATGAAAATGAGATCGGCGGTGAGTCGTGGAGTAAATATGCGGCAGGCTATATGTGGGGCGTCACCGGTGTTCTCTACAATCCGGAGAAGATGACAGAAGAGGAAGCATCTACCTGGGATGTGTTTCTAAATGACAAGTTTAAGCGCCAGGTTACAATCAAGGATAATGTCCGGGATTCTTATTTTGCGGCACTTGGTTCTTACAGAAAAGACGAACTAATGGATGAATCGCTCCGCAATGCACCGGATTATCAGGAACGATTGATGCAGATCATGAATGATGTGGATTCCGATACGATTGAGAATGTGGAGGACATCCTGCAGGATATGCAGGGCAATGTTTATTCGTTTGAGACCGACAGCGGTAAAGCAGACATGATCAGCGGAAAGGTCGTTGCAAACTACCAGTGGTCCGGAGATGCTGTCTATGCGATGGATCAGGCAGAAGAGGATGATTTCTATCTGGATTTTGCGGTGCCGGAGGAGTCGACGAACTTGTGGTTTGACGGCTGGGTTATGCTGCAAAGCGGAATCGGACAGGATGCGGAAAAACAGCAGGCCGCTGAGGCATTTGTAAACTTTGTGTCTCGTCCGGATAATGCGGTGCGTAACATGTATTACATTGGTTATACATCGGTGATCAGTGGCGGTGACGATGATACAGTCTATGATTATCTGAAATGGAATTATGAGGCAGAGGATGATGAAGAGGATACAACAGAGTATCCGGTTGGTTTCTTCTTCTGTGGGGATGATTCCAATGAAGATTATATTATGACTGTGCCGGAAGAACAGACGCGCAGACAGTTGTTTGCACAGTATCCGACGCAGGAGGTACTGCAACGGAGTGCAGTCATGCAGTATTTTGATGATACGGCGAATAAGGAAATCAATCAGATGTGGATCAATGTCCGGTGTTATAATATTGAGGATGTGCCGGTACAGATATGGATTTTCGTTGGTGTGGCCATCGTACTTGTGATTTATATTACCATACGTATCCGGATGAGTCATTACCGGGAAAAGAAATAGAGAGATAACAAAAAATGCGTGAGGAAATACAGGTAACGGGTATAATTTTATATGCAACACTTGTGAAGGAGTACGATAAACGGTTGGTCATACTGACCAAGGAACGCGGAAAGATCACAGTGTTTGCAAATGGTGCCAGAAAGGCGGTAAGCCAGCTCCGGGCGGCGAGCCAGAGCTTCGTGATGGGTACTTTTACCGTATTTCCGGGAAGAGATTCCTATACGTTAGTCAAAGCGGAGGTCCGGGAATATTTTTCCGGACTTCCTTTGGATATGGAGAAGTTGTGCTATGCATCGTATGTGTGTGAATTTATGTCATATTATACGAGAGAGGGCTGCTATTGTGTGAATGAGCTCAATCTGCTCTATGTGACACTCAAGGCACTTGAACAGGGAACCGTGGACAATCAGCTGATCCGATATGCGTTCGAAGTACGGCTGATGGATATCGAAGGACAGGGGATTCATGCATATACATGCGTACGCTGCAATAAGAAGGAACTGAAATATTTCAATGCGAAGACAGGCGGGCTTCTGTGTGAGGCATGCGGAAAAGAGCTGAAGCTTACACGGACGGTATCCGAGACCCTTATTTATACTCTGCAATATATCCAGTCGGCAGATCTTACGAAGCTGTATGCGTTTCAGTTAAGTGAAGAGGCGATGGCAGAATTAAAGTACGTGGCAGACCGTTTTCGGGAAGCGTATGTTGACCGCGAATTCAAATCACTGGAAATACTATCATCCCTGTAAAAGCCCGACGCATAAAAATGCATGGTGTATGATGAATTTCAAAAATATGGTTGCAATCTGAACCATTAGCCTGTAAAATGTTGTATGTTTCATATGGTGAAGAAAGTCACACCGAAAAATAATAAGAATCCGCACACTCCGGTGCGAGAGGAAGGAAGGTTTACAAAATATGGAAAAGACTTTAGACAAAATCGTAGCACTTGCAAAGAACAGAGGATTTGTATATCCGGGTTCTGAAATCTATGGCGGACTTGCCAATACATGGGATTACGGAAACCTTGGAGTTGAGCTCAAAAACAATGTGAAGAAGGCATGGTGGAAGAAGTTCATTCAGGAGAATCCTTACAACGTAGGTGTGGATTGTGCCATTCTTATGAATCCACAGACATGGGTGGCATCCGGTCACCTGGGTGGATTTGCAGATCCTCTGATGGACTGTAAAGAGTGTCACGAGCGTTTTCGTGCAGATAAATTGATTGAAGATTATATGACTGACAACGGAATCGAGATCGAGGGTTCCATTGACGGCTGGACAAATGAGCAGATGGAACAGTATGTGGAAGAGAAGCATATCTGCTGTCCAAGCTGCGGCAAGCATAACTTTACCGGTATCCGTCAGTTTAACCTGATGTTCAAGACATTCCAGGGTGTAACCGAGGATGCAAAGAATACAGTTTACTTAAGACCGGAGACCGCACAGGGTATCTTTGTAAACTTCAAGAATGTACAGCGTACATCCCGTAAGAAGATTCCTTTTGGTATCGGTCAGATCGGAAAGTCCTTCCGTAACGAGATCACACCGGGTAACTTCACATTCCGTACAAGAGAGTTTGAGCAGATGGAGCTGGAGTTCTTCTGCGAGCCTGGTACAGATATGGAATGGTTCCGTTACTGGAGAGAATTCTGTATTAACTGGCTGAAGGATCTTGGCATCAAGGATGATGAGATGCGTGCACGTGACCATTCTCCGGAGGAGCTTTGCTTCTACAGCAAGGGTACAACGGATATTGAGTTCCTGTTCCCATTTGGCTGGGGCGAGCTGTGGGGAATTGCAGACCGTACCGATTACGATCTGAAACAGCATCAGAATACATCCGGTGAGCCAATGGAATATTTCGATGATGAGAAGAAGGAAAAGTATATTCCATATGTTGTTGAGCCATCATTAGGTGCAGACCGTGTGACACTTGCATTCCTCTGTGCCGCTTATGACGAGGAGAATATCGGAACCGAGGAGAAGCCGGATATGAGAACCGTACTTCATTTCCATCCGGCATTAGCACCGGTTAAGATCGGTGTGCTTCCGCTTTCTAAGAAGCTGAACGAAGGTGCAGAGAAGATCTATGCAGAGCTTGCAAAGACATATAACTGTGAGTTCGATGACAGAGGAAACATCGGTAAGCGTTACAGAAGACAGGATGAGATTGGTACTCCGTTCTGTGTGACTTATGATTTTGAGTCTGAGACAGACGGCGCTGTAACTGTCCGTGATCGTGATACGATGGAGCAGGAGCGTGTGAAGATCGAAGATCTGAAGGCTTACTTCGAGAAGAAATTTGAATACTAAAAGAAGATAAGAGACAGGGATGCTTGTCGGCATCCCTTTTCTTTTAATCAGATTACTTTAATACAGTAAAGCGTTACGCAATAACGCAATGGAGAAACGAAGGGATAAATCGAGCGGGATTTACAATCACCAGACAGAAGAAAAAGGAGAGAGAAAATGGCGATTAAAATTATCATGTTAGTAATATTTTTTGGAGTGATGATCGGTGTCGGCGTCTACTGCCGGAAGCATGCGACCGATGTCAATGGATTTGTATTAGGTGGAAGAAATGTTGGACCATGGCTGACTGCATTTGCATACGGAACTTCATACTTTTCGGCGGTTATCTTCATCGGATATGCTGGACAGTTCGGATGGAAGTTCGGTCTTGCTTCCACATGGATCGGTCTTGGAAATGCATTTATCGGTTCCCTGCTTGCATGGAATGTACTTGGCAGACGGACGAGAACAATGAGCCAGCATTTAGAGAGTAAGACAATGCCGGAATTCTTCGGTGTCCGGTTTGATTCGAAGATGCTTAAGATCTTAGCATCCTTGATTGTATTTGTATTCCTGATTCCGTATACAGCATCGCTTTATAACGGACTTTCAAGATTGTTTGGGATGGCGTTTCATCTGGATTATACGGTCTGCATCGTCGTGATGGCAGTGCTTACCGGAATCTATGTGATCGCAGGCGGTTACATGGCAACAGCCATCAATGATTTTATTCAGGGATGTATCATGATCATCGGAATCATCGCGGTCATTGCATCAGTATTAAAATCAAATGGTGGATTCATGCAGGCAATCGATGCATTGGCACGAGTAGAGGACGCGCAGGCAACATCCACACCGGGTGCATTTGCATCGTTCTTCGGACCGGATCCTTTTGGACTTCTGT
This sequence comes from Coprococcus hominis (ex Arizal et al. 2022), assembly GCF_040094675.1. Taxonomy (NCBI): domain Bacteria; kingdom Bacillati; phylum Bacillota; class Clostridia; order Lachnospirales; family Lachnospiraceae; genus Coprococcus; species Coprococcus hominis (ex Arizal et al. 2022). The sequence continues at coordinate 35,300 of NZ_JBBNHG010000022.1, read as the reverse complement.
GTGTTGTGATCCTGACATCACTTGGCACATGGGGACTTCCTCAGATGGTACAGAAGTTCTATGCGATCAAGGATGAGAAGTCAATCGGAAAAGGAACCTTAATATCCACAATCTTCGCAATCATTGTAGCTGGTGGCTGTTATTTCCTCGGTGGTTTCGGCAGACTGTATGATATCGACATCGCGGCACAGGGCTATGATGCGATTATCCCGGCGATGATCGAGAAGCTGTCTCCGTTTTTGATCGCGGTTGTTGTAATCCTGGTACTTTCTGCATCCATGTCGACATTATCGTCACTGGTGCTCGCATCTTCTTCGACACTGACGCTGGATATGATCCGTGGCACGATCGTGAAGGAGATGACAGAGAAGAAACAGGTATTTATCATGCGTATCTTCATCGTTGTATTTATCGCAATCTCCGCAGTGATCGCGGTTGTACAGTATAAGAGCGGCGTGACATTTATCGCACAGCTTATGGGTATTTCATGGGGCGCGCTTGCAGGCGCATTCCTTGCACCATTTATCTACAGCCTGTACTGGAAGGGCGTGACGAAGGCCGCCGTGCTTGTGAACTTCCTGTTCGGCAGTGGCATCATGGTAGCGAATATGCTTGCAAGAGCATCATTCCCAACCGTGTTGCAGTCGCCGATCAACTGTGGTGCATTTGCAATGCTTGCCGGACTTATCATCGTTCCGGTTGTGAGCCTTATCACACCAAAGCTTTCCGATGAGAAGAAACAGGCGGTATTTTCCTGCTATGAAAAATAAGTTCTAAACAGAGGATTTGCGCATAGGCTATATAGAAACCAAGTTGTACGAGAGGACGGCAACATGAGAACACGACAAACGGCGCTTCGCATGATCGTACTTTCATTTTTACTTGTGGGATGCATGTGTATCTTCGCGGCCTGTGCAAAATCAGAGAAGAAGGCTTCGGCTGCGGGGGTATACCATCTGTATTCCATGGAGTCGGACGGGGACAGCTATTCTCACGACGATATCGTGTCATATGGGCTGGATTCCATGGCACTTACGTTGTATGCGGATGGCACGGCAAGCCTTGGCTTCGGGGAGGAGACAGAGCAGTTTCAATGGAAGGAAGGCATGCTTTATTCGGATGATGAGGAAATTGCTTTTACCGTGGAAAATGGAATGCTCACCGTATCAATGGATACAGAAAGCATGGTTTTCGAGAGGGTGAAAGATGCACCGGAGAAGATGGAAGTCCAGAACCCGGAAGAAACAACCGGCACCCCGACAGACGATACGGAAGTGTCCGGAACAGATTTGCCGCAGCAGTAGATATGAGCAGCCCGGACTGAAAAGAAAATAAAAAAGGCAGTTGATTTCCGCGTAAAATACGTCCGGAAAACCAATTGCCTTTCTTTTTATGTTTTTTTATGGCGATTTTACTAAATATTTATAAAAATGCCTTTATCAATTGTGAAAATTATGTTATAATTTCTTGCAGTGTGATGGGGACGTGCCATAGTCTGCTATCGCAGAAATTTGATTACTTAGGAGGTATATGACAAATGGCAAACAAGTGGGTTTATATGTTTAGCGAAGGCGACATGACCATGCGTAATCTTCTTGGTGGTAAGGGTGCCAACCTTGCAGAGATGACAACAATTGGTCTTCCGGTACCACAGGGATTCACAATTACAACAGAAGCTTGTACACAGTACTATGAGGATGGTCGTAAGATTAATGATGAGATCATGGCTCAGGCTATGGAAGGTGTTAAGAAGATGGAGGAGATCAACGGCAAGAAGTTTGGCGATCTCAAGAATCCATTGCTTGTTTCTGTACGTTCAGGTGCCAGAGCTTCTATGCCTGGTATGATGGATACAATCTTGAACCTCGGTTTGAACGACGAGGTAGTTGCAGCTATGATCGCTGGTAACCCAGATCCAGCATTTGAGCGTTTCGTATATGATTCTTACAGACGTTTCATCCAGATGTTCTCAGACGTTGTTATGGAAGTTGGTAAGAAGTACTTCGAGCAGCTGATCGACAAGATGAAGGAAGAGAAGGGTGTTAAGTTCGACGTTGAGCTTACAGCAGCAGATCTTAAGACTCTTGCAGAGCAGTTCAAGGCTGAGTACAAGAATCAGCTTGGTACAGACTTCCCTTCAGATCCTGTAGAGCAGTTGAAGCTTGCTATCGAGGCAGTATTCCGTTCATGGGATAACCCTCGTGCAAACGTATACAGAAGAGATAACGATATCCCTTATTCATGGGGTACAGCCGTTAACGTAATGCCTATGGTATTCGGTAACCTGAACAACGAGTCTGGTACAGGTGTTGCATTTACTCGTGACCCTGCAACAGGTGAGAAGAAGCTTATGGGTGAGTTCCTTATCAACGCACAGGGCGAGGACGTAGTTGCCGGTGTTCGTACACCAATGCCAATCGCTCAGATGGAGCAGGAATTCCCAGAAGCATATGCAGAGTTCATTCAGGTATGTGAGACACTTGAGAATCACTACCATGATATGCAGGATATGGAGTTCACAGTTGAGAATAAGAAGCTTTACATGCTTCAGTGTAGAAATGGTAAGAGAACAGCTCAGGCAGCTCTTCAGATCGCTTGTGACCTTGTAGATGAGGGACATAAGACAGAGGAAGAAGCAGTTGCTATGATCGATCCTCGTAACCTTGATACACTTCTTCACCCACAGTTTGATGCAGCAGCTCTTAAGGCAGCTACACCTATGGGTAAGGGTCTTGGTGCTTCTCCTGGTGCTGCATGTGGTAAGGTTGTATTTACAGCTGACGATGCAGAGGCATGGGCAGCAAGAGGCGAGAAGGTAGTTCTTGTTCGTCTTGAGACATCTCCAGAAGATATCACAGGTATGAAGTCTGCTCAGGGTATCCTGACAGTTCGTGGTGGTATGACATCTCACGCAGCCGTAGTTGCTCGTGGTATGGGTACATGTTGTGTATCTGGTTGTGGCGACATCATCATGGATGAGGAAAACAAGCAGTTCACACTTGCAGGTAAGACATTTAAGGAAGGTGACTTCATTTCAATCGATGGTACAACAGGTAACATCTATGATGGAGTTATCAAGACAGTTGATGCTTCTATCGCTGGTACATTCGGTAGAGTTATGGCATGGGCTGATAAGTATAGAACATTGAAGGTTAGAACAAATGCTGATACACCGGCAGATGCTAAGAAGGCTCGTGAGCTTGGTGCAGAAGGTATCGGTCTTTGCCGTACAGAGCATATGTTCTTCGATCCAGAGAGAATCGCAGCATTCCGTGAGATGATCTGCTCTGATACAGTAGAAGAGAGAGAAGAAGCTCTGGACAAGATCCTTCCATATCAGCAGAATGACTTCAAGGCACTCTATGAGGCACTTGAAGGAAATCCTGTTACAATCAGATTCTTGGATCCACCTCTTCATGAGTTCGTTCCTACAGAGGATGCTGATATCGAGAAGCTTGCTAAGGCTAAGAATAAGACAGTTGATGAGATCAAGGCTCTTTGCAACTCACTTCATGAGTTCAACCCTATGATGGGTCACAGAGGATGCCGTCTTGCTGTTACTTATCCGGAAATCGCTAAGATGCAGACAAAGGCAGTTATCCGTGCAGCTATCGAAGTTCAGAAGGCACATCCGGATTGGAATGTTGAGCCAGAGATCATGATCCCACTTGTATGTGAGGTTAAGGAACTTAAGTATGTTAAGAAGACAGTTGTTGAGACTGCTGATGCTGAGATCGCTGCTGCAGGCGTAGACCTGAAGTACGAAGTTGGTACAATGATCGAGATTCCTAGAGCTGCTCTTACAGCTGATGACATCGCTAAGGAAGCTGACTTCTTCTGCTTCGGTACAAACGATCTGACTCAGATGACATTTGGTTTCTCAAGAGATGATGCTGGTAAGTTCCTCAATGCTTACTATGATGCTAAGATCTTCGAGAACGATCCATTTGCTAAGCTTGACCAGACAGGTGTTGGTAAGCTCATGGATATGGCAGTTAAGCTTGGTAAGCCAGTAAATCCAAAGCTTCATATCGGTATCTGTGGTGAGCACGGTGGAGATCCTTCATCTGTTGAGTTCTGCCACAAGATTGGTCTTGATTATGTATCATGTTCACCATTCCGTGTACCTATCGCTAGACTTGCTGCTGCTCAGGCTGCAATCGCTAATAAGTAGGATACACCACATATGGTAGATATTTTGATTTCGTAATCAAATAAAGGAATCCCCTATACTTCATAATGGAGTGTAGGGGATTTTTTTGCTTGACTCCATTTTGTGAATGACAAGTATATGTATTTTGTGTATACTTGATATGGTTACAAAAATTGAAATAAAGTAAAAGAACGAAAACAGGGGGGAGTATAATGCTGGAAGATGAACAGAAGAAAATAATCACATATCACAGAATCTGGTTTGTACGTCTGATTGCAATGATTGTGGCATGTCAGGCATTGAAACAGTTAATCGGTGCATCACCATTGTGGAGAGAAGAATATCCATTTGGGCTTGCTTTTTACACGAAGTATGCCAGACTTTGCAATCTGGATGATTTTGTTAAAGTGTATGGTGCAAATTTCTGGCTAGGACTGGACGTGTTATTTACCTGCGCATTGGTGTGCTATGTTCTGGCATGGATTATGCAGAAGGTAAATGAAAAAACTTCGGCGCGTCTGGATTTGTTCGCGGATGTGACAATAATTGTAGTTTTGATTGTCGATTTTATAAGCAATATGTATTGTTTTAAGGCACATGTTTATGCAGAACAAAGTACAGTTTTGTATTTTGTGCGAATAGCTGTGATGATAATTGTTTTGCTTATCCACATATACGAGTATCGGCGAAATAAGAATTTGTTTGATAAGGAGACCAAAGCGGTTCATATATCGTCTCTGGTTGTGGGAATTGCGTTCGTGTGTGTATCCGCATTTTTTGTTGGAAAGAATTTTGTTATTTACAATAATTACAAATCATTCTATGGTGCATATTCAAAAGAAGAACACGGTCCGGATGCAACATATGAGGATAAAGTAATGAATTACAACGAGCGTGCAGTGGCAAATGGGGATGAACTGTTTTTCTTTCATAAAACTGAGAATGCAATCTGCAAGGTTGGTGAAGAAGGCGACATGTCGACAATCATTACACTCGATGACATCAGGAAGGCATGGATGATGGATGACAGTGAGGAAACAGGACGCATTTACCGGTTAGATTACTACGACGGATATGTATATTTTACATATTATTTACAGGATGCTTATTTCTTAAGCCGGATAAATGTGGAAAATGGAAATGTAGATGAACCATATACAGATTCAGCTTTTTATTGCGCAATAAAAGATGGATATCTCTATTATGAGACTCCTGTAGACGATGATTATGAGTATTTTGATGTATATAGGGTAAAAATAGAGAGTCAGATAAATATAGATAAGAAGGAATTATATCTGGGAAAATTTATTGGCCAAGCTTATAGTCGTGCAAAGGATTTTTATGCTGAGATTATCTATGATGATGATAGTTATTATCTGGAAGCTGTCTATAATGAATATGGTGAAAAAAGTATCAGGAAAAATGGAAACAGATATCTGTTATGTATAGATGAGAATGGGATGTATACGTTAAAAAAGTGTGAGAAAACAGACCAGAAACAAGAGTCCAATGAAACACAGTATATAACAATATCGGAACATGTTCTGGAGTATAATTCCTATGGTGATAAACTGTTTTATCTGAAACAGGAAAATGGAAATACAGAATTGATACAGACGGATTTGAATGGCAATAATGAAAAAGTTCTAAAGCGATATGCGGATTGCTATGAATCGGTTGCATATACTGATCCGACCTACATCTTTTCAATTATGGTATGTGAGGACAAGCTTGTTGTCATGTATGAGGATCAGGAGAGCAATCCGAAGTATGATGTGGTTGGGTATTGAGAATTAAATATATATGATTATTTACGGCATAGCTGTGAAACTGGCTGATGGCCTTATGAAAGGCGTGTGGTATGCAAGGGTGAAAAGCCGGAAAACCAGATGGTTTACATGTACACATTTGTTGTCACAAACATGGATTCATTACCAGAGTATCTCATCAAATTTTACTACAAAAGAGGACTGATGGAAAACTTCATAGGAGTCCTTTGCCATTTTATGTTGCAGTGACAGGGGCTCCGTTTCATTTTGAAGAGTTAAGAGAAACGCCGACTATTAAGAGGAGGGAAAAGGATGTTGTATATAGGATCCAGAATACAGGAATATCGTAAGAAAGCCGAACTGAGTCAGGAAGAATTTGCTGATAAGATAGGTGTAAGCAGACAGGCAGTGTCCAAATGGGAGAGAGATAAGGCATATCCGGATCTTGACAGACTTGTGTGTATATGTGAGATACTTGATGTTCAGATGGATGAGCTTATATATGGAGAAGAAAGAAAAAAACAGGGTGAACTGACTCAGGAGAATTTAGCATCAAACAATATAGTGCACATGAAAAATCTTCGAGGCAGGAACCGGTTCATGAGGCTTAAAGTAATATTTGGAATTATGACAGTTATATGTATATTTTCCATTGTTATGATGGCAGTGTTGTTTGTCAGGAATGAGTGGAGCAACCATAAAGATAAAAACGATAATGTACGTGTTGAGAAGGTGTACCAGCAGTATACAAAGGCTGATCTGTGTTATTTTGATGATGATGGAAGAAAGATAATGAATACTGTATGGCTTGATGTGCCTGGAATACGGGATGGAGATTATATACAGTGTTACACAGGAAATGATAATTCAGGATTGTTTTTGAACTACAGCCTGTCGACGCTGATTTTTGTTGCGGTTTTTGTGATTGTAATGATTATCCTTCTGATACTTACAGGATCCGAGATGCAAAGAATAAAGAAAGAGGAAATACTTCAGATAATACTTGAGGATGAAAAAGCGGATGAAGAAATTTAAAAAGGTATTATATGTGATTATATCTGTCGTTATATTTGCAGGTGCAATAGCTGCTGCTTTGGATTTTATGGGCGTAATCAATCTGAAAAACCATGATCAGACAGAAGATGAGACGTTGTACTCTGAACTGTGGCATATCGTATTTAAGGGATATGCTTTTTCCGTAAAACCAGTAGGAATAGCTATTATACATGAAAGTGGCTGTCTCAACATAAGAAGTACCGACGAGTATCTGGTACAGATAGATGTTGAGGATGATTCTGCTGATGATTTCTGGAATGACAGAGACGGACGTGTACAACATATGAAGGAATCCGGCTATACGATGGAACAGTATCCCGAGAAGATTCGTGTGGATGACAGGGAGTATATAAGATATATAGTGAGCATGAAGGAGGAACGTGGCGCTGAATATGACAGTTCATATTTCTGTGTGCTCATTTCAGATGCAGGAGATGATAAACGGTTTCTCACAGTGGTAAGATTTGATGGAACAGATATAGCTGCCATGGATACTGCATCGAGAAATGATATGTATGAAAAGGCCATTGATGAGGCAGCTTGTGTTACTTCCAGTGCAGTTCCTACGGATGAGACAAATGATATGACAGGCTCATACTGGCAGGCAGATGGGTATTCAGGCACATTCAGTTCAGATGTCGTGAAAGAAGAATATACTGATGCAGAGCTTGTGGACAGCATTGCAAATGAAGATATATATGTATCCTATGAAATTCCAGAGAATTTCATACTTCTAAGAGATGATCAGACTGGGAAATCTTATTATTCTGAGGCTGATAAATCACAGGTGATAGTGTCTGTTATTCCGTATACATGGAAGAGTGCAGCTGATATGGCAGAAGACAGCAACTCTGCCGGGATTTCCAAGGTTACAGCCGAAGGACAGTATGAGGAAAAGGGAAAAATTTACTATTATTATGCCTATTCCATATTGCGTATACGGAACGGCACAAGGAAGACTTCGTATTACTTTAATGCGTATACAGATCTTGAAGATGGCAATATATACAGCATAAATGGATTTGCTGATGATTCTCCGGAGATAATGAACCCTAAGACATATACAAGGTTTATGAGCATTACTGAGGAGTGAGAAAATTAAAAAATATATATTGATTGATAAAAAGTGATAAAAATTGCAAAAATCAATCATTGCTACCACTGGTTGCATGGATGCTACTGATTTAACCTCGACAGATTTCGGGTGATAAGTGATAATAAATCCGAAAACATATTTTTATCAAGGAGGAACATACTATATGAAAAACAGAAGGATGCTGCAGCTGGGACTTGTCACAGTAGTACTTGGAATGTCTCTTGTTGGCTGTGGGACAGACGAGTCGGACAACAAAGCAGAGAAGACAGAGGCAACAGAACAGGTAACTGTAACGGAGAAAAATACTACAGGAGAAGATGCTGCTGATATATCGGCAGATGATACGGAGGATATTGCTGATACATATGATGAATCAACGGAGTTTACGCTTCCGGTATATGATGATTTCACATTGGAGCAGGGACTCAGCGAGAAATATGCAGATATGGACAACAGATCATTTGTGTACAATGGTACGAAGCTCATATTAGGAGAATCAACACTCAAGGATCTTATAGATGCAGGTATTCCATTTGATGAGAGTGACCTTAACAACAGTGGCAACAATGTAAATGTAAATTATGAAACTGAGAGGTATCAGGCATCTATCAACGATTATGTAACAATGCAGTTTAAATTTGGTAATTTCACTGACAGCGAGCAGAAGGCTGAGGACTGTGTGCTTTCATATGTGAGATATTCGCACCTCTATGTACCACAGCCGGATTATGATGCTTCCATGAATGCTGAAATCAGTGAATATATGATAGATGGAGCAAAAAAGGTACATTTTTCATTCCCTACTACCCTTACAAAGGATGAGCTGCTGGAAAATAGCAGTGAAAATGCTGAAGAGGATGGGAAAAATGTAAAGTATATGATAGAATCAGAAGTGTATATGGGTGACAGTGGATATGAGTTCGAGTTTAATGATGTAACCGGACAGCTGAAAGAGGTTCGTATAAGCTGGCTTCCATAAGTAATGATTTACTTGTGTATGTCATAAAAAAAATAAAGCAATCCCGTTTGGTATATTTTCCAAACGGGATTTTTATGTTATAGTAAAAGGCGAGAATGGGAAGAGGAAAATATATATGAAGAAAGATAAGTTGAAGATAGAGAAGAAGATATTACGATTATCTTTTCTTGGAAGCCTTTTATTTATTATAGCGGAAGGAGTTATGGCGTGGATCACGCATTCGCATTCGCTGCTTACGGACTGTTTGTTTGATGCGGCAGATCTTGTTATGATCGGACCGTTTCTTGTGTTGGTGCCGCTTCTGTATAAGCCGGTTACGGAGAAACACCCATATGGATACTCACAGGTAGAATCGCTATTCCTGCTCGTGAAGTACAGCGTCTTGCTGGCACTCACTTGTAATCTGCTTGTGGAGAACGTAAAGCTGCTCGTGCATGGCGGACATGAGGTAAATGCTGGGAAGATTGCAGTGTTTGAGTTCCTTGTCTGCATAGGATGTGCAGCGATGTATCTCGTACTGAATCATTACAGTAAGAAATACGAGTCAGAGACGATCAAAGCAGAGCTCTATATGTGGAAGCTGGATGTTGTGAGCAGCCTGGGTGTGGCGGTTGCATTTGTGGTACAGGTGTTGCTGCTTCATACGAAGCTTCATTTCCTGACACCATATATTGATCCGGCAGTAGCGGCAGTGATGGCGATTTTGCTGATCCGGGAGCCGGTCGTTGTGATCTTCCAGAGCATCAAGAATCTGGTTTTGTTTGCACCGGAGGAAGAGGTGTTGAACCAGATCCGTTCCATCGTAGATAAGCATATGAAGGATTATCCATACGAAGTGACATTCCTTGATGTGATCCAGACGGGACGGAAGATCTGGGTGGAAGTCTATATCGGCAACCAGACAGATGTGATACATATCAGCATCCTGCATCAGGTAAGGGATGAGATCAAGCAGGAATTAAAGCACAAATATGATCAGGTATATATCGAGATTATTCCGGATTAGAAGACATCCTTGTGGTTTCGTAAGAAACCATATCAATTCGATGAATTCCGGAAAAAAATAAGACGTATACAATTATGAAATGATTGTATACGTCCTTGTTGATGCATTAGTCGAAATACCCGATATAGTCAACCTTGTAGGATCCGTTTGGAAACAGGTAGTTGTACAGATCAATAAAATAATCATCGGTCATGCTTGCCATGAAATCAACGACAATTTCATTCGGATCCTGACTCAGGTAGTGCTCCATGTATTTATCAATATTAAAATAATGACTATATTGGTTGGCACTTCGGATATAATTAATATGATGTTTGTAAAGGATGGATGATTGGTCCATCCTTTTTGCCTGTGTGAGAAGTGCTTCATACATATCGTGGAACATCGGACGGATATTGTTGTTGTACATATCATTTAACTGCGGATTGTTATATATTGTCTGATAGTTTTCTGTTTTCGCCTTTGAAAAAGTTTCGTATACATCTTTATCCATACTGATATAAGGTTTTCCATAGCTGTGCTCTATGATGCTGACTGTCATATTATTGATAATCTGTGCATTGGTTGTGCCAAGCGTACCGGAAGTAAAGTGGTTATTATTTTCAATCAGACCAATCTTTAATGCGTCCTGCCGGTCCTTGCCAAGATATGCAATAATGTCACTGATCCGCATGATACAGCCCTCCAGTGTGCCGGGAATCTGTCGTTTGTTCGCAGAAGGATCGGTGTAGCAGTCTTCGAGATTGGTATCAAATTCTCCCCATGGATCCGTGGCAGAAAAGCGCTTTGGTTTATATTCCTGCTGCTCAAGCTCACCATTATGGCAGATGACACCGTCTAATACCTGCAGGCTTACATTCCGGAAAATCAGATGATCCAGGACACGTGCACTGTGAATATTATGATTGAACAATCGTCCGGTATGCCCGTTATAAAGTGCATTTAAGAAACGCTCCCCGGCATGTCCGAACGGAGTGTGACCGATATCATGTCCAAGGGAAATCGCTTCAATCAGATCCAGGTTTAAGCCAAGTGTCATGCCGATAGTACGTGCGATACGGGAGACGAGCTGCACATGTAACGCACGCCTGGAGATATCGTCATTTTTATAGCAGGAGATAACCTGCGTTTTATCCGAATATCGGTTATAATAATTGTTGTGCAGGATTTTCTCGACATCCATAACGAAAGCAGGACGCCAGAGATGTGGCTTGTCATGATCGTCAAAACGACGGATGATGGCAGAATCCGGGCAGGCATATGGATTGACCCAGTGATTCGCGCGATCCTGTTCGATACGTTCTGATAAATCTTTGGATAATGTATGGTAACCGTTATTTTTATTTACAGGCATGGGACATTCCTTTCTTATATATGTGTTTTTTAACTGGAAATATCTTAGCATTTTGAAGGGAAAAAGGCAACTGCGGGGCGTATGTATCATGACATAAAATTGTAGAAAAATGGAATTAAAAGATGAAAATAATCCGGTGACATGATATAATGAAGCACGCTGATATGCACAGGTCATCACGTCGGTGTGTGATGAAGTATGATACAATAAGCATTATGGATTAAGATGATATAGGGAGCTATCGTATGGAAACATGGTATTATGAAGTAGTAAGCATAGATGGAGATTATGCAAATCTCAAACGGACGGATATTGAGTCCGATGATCTGAAACTGGTTGCAAGAGCGTTGTTGCCGGAGAATATTGGGGAAGGCTCGAAATTAAAGTATGAATTTCTACAGTATGAGTTGATCGGATGAGAGCAGGAAAGGAATGACAGCATGGAAGAGCAAATAAAAGAAAAACGGGTTGCGGATTCTCTGACAGAACAGTTTCATGAGATTCGTCCGGAACATTTAAATGGCGCAGATGTGATGTTTGGTGGAATACTGATGGGCTGGATTGACGAGGTGGCAGGTCTTACGGCTATGCGGCATTCTGAGGGACATGTGCTCACAGCATCGGTAGATAATCTGACTTTTCTGCGTAGCCTTCGTCAGCATGATATTGTCGTATTGATCGGACGCGTAACCTATGTCGGAAATTCGTCGATGGAAATCCGCGTGGATTCCTATTTAGAGAAGATAGATGGGATGCGTTATCCGGTGAACCGTGCATATCTGACACTGGTTGCATTGGATGAGGATAATAAGCCGCGGCGGGTACCAAGATTGAAATTAGAGACAGTTGTGGAAGAAGCGGAATGGGAGACCGGAAAGAAACGCAGCGAGCTTCGGAAACAGCGAAAGAAGGAAGGCTTTTAGAATAGGAGTTTATCAATGTTAGAAAAAGTAGACGCAGTCAATAGTGTGATCAATAATTTTATCTGGGGCGTCCCGGCGATGATCTGTATTATCGGTGTTGGGTTATATTTGAGCTTTCGTACCCGGTTTTTACAGATACGGAAGTTTCCGTATGCCATGAAGGTGACATTCGGACGAATGTTCAAGAAGAAGGAAGCGGGCGACGGTGCGCTCACACCGTTTCAGGCAGTCTGTACGGCACTTGCGGCAACGGTTGGAACCGGAAATGTAGCCGGAGTAGCCGGAGCTATCGCCATCGGAGGTCCTGGTGCGATTTTCTGGATGTGGATATCTGCACTGCTCGGTATGTGTACGAAGTTTGCAGAGGTTACACTTGCGGTGCATTTTCGCGAGAAAAATAAAGATGGCGATTATGTCGGTGGACCGATGTATTATATTAAGAATGGATTGAAGAAGCACTGGCAATGGCTGGCATATCTGTTCTCTGCATTTGGCGTATTGACGGTATTTGGTACGGGAAATGCAACGCAGGTCAATACGATCACAACGGCGATTGACTCAGCATTGTTTAATTATAATGTAATTTCCGAGAATCAGGTTTCTACCCTGAATCTCATTATCGGAATTGTGCTTGCAATCCTGATTGCGCTCATTCTGCTCGGCGGAATTAAGCGGATCGGACAGGTAACAGAGAAACTGGTACCGTTTATGGCAGTAATGTATATTGTGCTTGCAATCGGAGTTGTGCTGCTGAATGTCAAGAACGTGCCAACGGTATTTGCATCCATCTTTGAAGGCGCATTTAACCCGGCATCTGTGACTGGTGGCGTCGTTGGAAGCTTCTTCATGAGTATGAAGAAAGGTGTTTCCCGTGGTATCTTCTCGAACGAGGCTGGTCTTGGTACCGGTTCAATCGCACATGCATGTGCAGATACAAGAAAACCGGTAAAGCAGGGATTCTTCGGAATCTTCGAAGTATTTGTTGATACGATAGTGATCTGTACATTGACCGCACTTGTAATCTTATGCAGTAAAGTTCCGATTGGATATGGAGAGGCGGCAGGCGCAGAGCTTACAATCAGTGGATTCACTGCGACTTATGGTGGCTGGGTATCCATCTTCACAGCGATTGCAATGTGTTGTTTTGCATTTTCAACAATCATCGGCTGGGGACTTTACGGTGTCCGATGTATTGAATTTCTGTTTGGTACACGGGTAAATAAACCGTTCATGCTTGTGTATTCCCTGGTTGCAATCGTTGGTGCAACGATGAATCTCGGGCTCCTCTGGAGCATCGCGGAGACATTTAATGGTTTGATGGTAATCCCGAACCTGATTGCGGTATTCCTGTTGTCGGGTGTCGTGGTGAAGATGGTAAAAGATTATTTTAATGGTATTGAAACATATTAGTGAAAGATGAGGAGTAAAGTGGATGCAGGATACGTTGAATTGGGCAGTGCTTGGTACCGGCGTGATCGCAAATGAGATGGCACAGGCATTGCAGAAGATGGGAAAATCGTTATATGCAGTTGGAAACCGGACGCATGAGAAGGCGGTTGCATTTGCTGAAAAATATGGTGTTTCCAAAGTATATGATACGATCGATGATATGTTTTTGGATGCGGATGTAGATATCATCTATATTACGAGTCCGCATAATACACATTATGCATTTATGAAGCAGGCGCTGATGTATGGAAAGCATCTGCTTGTTGAAAAATCAATTACGCTTAACAGCAGAGAATTGGATGATATGATCGCGCTTGCGAAAGAAAAAAAGCTTGTGCTTGCAGAAGCAATGACGATCTGGCATATGCCAATCTACAAGAAGCTGTGGGATATCGTGCAAAGTGGTGAGCTTGGAAAGGTGCAGATCATCACGATGAATTTCGGAAGCTTCAAGGAATATGATATGTCTAACCGGTTCTTCAATATGAATCTTGCCGGTGGCGCGATGCTTGATATCGGCGTATATGCATTGTCAATCGTCCGGAGTTTTCTGGACGAACAGCCGGATGAGATCGTGAGCCAGTGGAAGCCTTCTCCGACCGGTTCGGATGAGCAGGCAACAATTCTGCTCAAGAATGCCCAGGGGCAGATGGCAACGGTTGCACTCTCGATGCATTCAAAACAGCCAAAGCGTGCGATGATCAGTCTGGAAAAAGGATATATCGAGATCATGGAATATCCGCGCGCGGATAAGGCAGTCATCGTGGATGCCGAAAGTGGCGCGCAGACGGAGATTACAGCCGGAGATACTGCGGATGCGCTGTACTATGAGATGCAGGATATGGAACAGGCAGTAAAAAGCGGGGATGCATCCGCGATGCAGCTTGCGTATTCCAGGGATGTAATGGAAATCATGACGAAGCTTCGGAAAGACTGGGGCATGAAATATCCGGGTGAAGCGTGGTAGCGTGATTAAAAGGAAGCAGCAAAGGGTAACATAAATCAAAAGATAAGGAGTGAATGAAAATGGCAGAAGTAATTTTAAATAACGATAATTTTAAGGCAGAAGTACTCGATGCAAAGGGACTCGTGCTCGTAGATTTCTGGGCAACATGGTGTGGCCCGTGTAAGATGCTGGCACCAACGGTTTCTGAGATTGCGGACGAGTATGAAGGAAAGGTCAAGGTCTGCAAGCTCGATGTCGATCAGGCGATGGATATTGCGATGTCTTATGGCGTGGCAAGCATCCCGACTTTGATTCTGTTCAAAGATGGCGAGATCGTGAAGAAAAGTGTCGGTGTGGTATCCAAGACTGAGATCGAGGCAATGTGGAGCTAGAACAATCCAAATACAGATTTTAAATCTTATTTCCTGTCCTTTGATGATGGTACAAAATAGACAATATATGATCTGTTTTGTACCATTTTTGCTTAAATTGATAATATTTTATCTATAGAAAATCTCATTTTGCACATACTATCGGAAACAAAATCAGATAGGAGATGTGGAAGATGGAACGGACAGCAACACAGTGTATTACCTATGGATTATACATGTTATCGACGGTGTGGGAGAAAAAAGCAAATGGCTGTATCATTGATACATGTATGCAGATCAGCCACGAGCCGGTACAGATTGCAATTGCGGTTTCCAATCAGAGTTATACATGTGAGTTACTCAAAAAGAGTGGGATATTTGCAGTCAGTATCTTAGATGAGACATGCACCTTCGAGACAATCAAGCATTTTGGATATCAGTCTGGAAGAGATGTTGATAAAATGAAAACACTGGAGCTTCCGGTCAATGAACAGGGAATCCCGTATCTCGGATGGCAGAGCGTGGCGATGCTTGGAGC
Organism: Coprococcus hominis (ex Arizal et al. 2022); assembly: GCF_040094675.1. Classification (NCBI taxonomy): domain Bacteria; kingdom Bacillati; phylum Bacillota; class Clostridia; order Lachnospirales; family Lachnospiraceae; genus Coprococcus; species Coprococcus hominis (ex Arizal et al. 2022). The sequence continues at coordinate 19,660 of NZ_JBBNHG010000022.1, read as the reverse complement.
GACGGTGACAGAGAAGATATCTTGTGGTTCCCATACGTTATTTATCGGAACTGTGATTAAATCAAAGATACTGAGTGAGAAAGCACCGCTCACGTATGCAGAGTATCAGAGAAGAGTGAAGATGTACACATAACAAAGGGGAGTGGCTTTACAGCCATTCCCCTTTTGTCAGGTATTGATTTCGTTCCGCACCGACTGAGATAAATTGTATCTCGTGATCAAGCAGTTTTTCAATCGTTTCTATATATCGTTTTGCATTGTCCGGCAGTTCATCATAAGAACAGCAATGCGAGATATCCTGTTGCCAGCCAGGAACGATATCGATGACAGGCAGGAGATTATCCATATTATCTGTTGGGTCAAAATCCATAATATGTTTCGTGTGCTGTAGGTATTCTGTGATAATCGGAATTTCCTTCATGGAGCTTAATACATCCAGTTTTGTCAGGGCAATCCGGTCTGCGTTCTGACATTGGAGTCCGTAACGGCTGGCAACGGCATCGAAAGGACCAACACGTCTTGGACGTCCGGTTGCAGCACCGTATTCATTGCCGGCACGGCGAAGATCATCTTTCCATGATTCGGACATTGCTTTCTCTGCGGTAAATGGACCAGCACCGACACAGGTCGAGTATGCTTTCAGAACACCGACGACATGGGAGAGCGGAGCACCGGGGATTCCGGCACCGATCGGACCATAGGCTGATATCGTGGATGAGCTGGATGTATATGGGAATATGCCATAGTCAATATCACGCATGGCACCAAGCTGTGCCTCCAAAAGCACTTTTTTATGGTCTGCAAGGGCATTTCTTAAGAATGCGCCGGTATCGCAGATATATGCGGAGAATGCTGCCGCCTGTTTCTCACACCAGGAGAGCAGTGCCGGATAGGACATTGGCTCCTGATGATAACAGCCGGAAAGCTCCATGTTTTTGGCATCCAGCATCATGTGCAGCCGGTTGTGTATATAGCCCTCGTTCAGATGAAGCAGATCACCAAGCCGGAGCGTTTTCTTTCTATATTTGTCGCTGTAAGCATAGGCGATACCGCGACGTGTGGAACCGAAGGCGGAACCATCCTTTTCCAGCCGGGCTTCCTCTAGTTCATCCTGCACCCGGTGCCAAGGCATAGAGATCGTGGCACGCTTGGAAAGCTTTAGATTTTCTGGTGTGATAGGAATACCTTTTCCTCGCAGAGCCTCGATTTCCTTCGTGAGATGCTCTAAGTCAATGACCATTCCATCCCCTAAAACACATGTGACATCCGGATGCAGAATCCCGGATGGAAGCAGATTTAATACATATTTATCACGACCAACAACGACGGTGTGACCGGCGTTATTTCCGCCTTGATAGCGGACGACGATATCCGCCTGCTCTGCTAATAGATCGATGACACGACCTTTTCCTTCGTCACCCCAGTTGATACCTGTTACGGCTGTAAGCATTTGTTTGTCCTCCTTTGTTTGATAAGGTAATTTGTGTTATGTGCAGTACCGGAATGTGCGGTCAGTCAGAATTCTTGCAGAGATCAGACCGAGTGGAAGTGCAATGATGATCATAATTGCAGATGTAAACCACGAGACCGCTTCGGTAAGAGACATAATGCCAAAGTTATAAATTGCACGATATAAGTAAAGTCCCGGAACCATAATAACGATGGAAGGAACTGTAAGTGAAATCCTTGGATATCCATGATTCTGCTTTATAAAGGATGCAAGCAGTCCTGCTGTCAGTGCCCCAAGAAATGCAGCCACAGCGGCAGGAATTCCACAATGGTCTACGAGCTCCAGACGGAGTGTATTTGCGACAGCACCAATCATTGCAGCCGTGCATGCCATTGAAACAGAACTGTTGAACATCAGGGAAAATCCGAATACACCACAGAAGCTGGTAATTATCCGGAGTATAAAATGTACCCATACATTGATATGCATGTCTGCGAAAGACAGCGGCTGCAAATGTAACAGCAAAGCCATGATCCATGCAGACATGGTTGCAACCAAAACGATAATAATGGAATAAGTCAGTCGTTCCAGACCGGATCGTAGATCCAGCTTTGCAAGGTCAATGCCGCTTGTAATAAATGGAAATCCAGGGATGATAAACAGGATAGAGCATATATAACCTGCTTCGTGCACCGCGGCCACATGGAACAGCATTTCGGCAAGCTTCAGACAGATCGTGTAGATCAGACAGGCAGCCGAGATAGAAGCAGCAATGTTTAGAAATAAGGTAAAATGATGCTTGATCAGTTTTGTTCGTATGATATTACCAACACCTGCAGCAATGAATGCAAGAATCATTTCCACGGGACCGCCGCCAAGTAGAAATGTAAATGCACAGCAGGCGAGTGCTGCTGCAAGTCCTAATTTGACAGGAGAGTAAAGCGCATGGATTCTCTCGATTTCGTCGAGCCTTTTATGGATTTCTTCACCGGTCAGATGGGCTTCGATATTCGGAAAGCTGTCGACGAAACGCTCCATTCGGTAAAGCTTGGATGTGTTTACGCCTGTATTTGCAATACTTAAAGATTGGGACACACAATCATTTCCATCAAAACAGTTAAACTCAATGGACATCAGACCGACATCGACCGTGCATGTTACACCGAGTTCTTTGGAAAGCTTGTTCATGGATGTACGGACACGCCATGCTCCGGTTCCACAGGAAAGCAGGATCAGACCGACACGACCGATGACGGATGCTTTTTCAATCAATCCTGCATCGGAGATAAGCACGTTGCTGTCATCGCCAGTATAATCATGCCAGGGGATCTCCATATGATTTTTTTCCATAATATCAACATAGGAAGTTGATGTTGGATCAGCGTTCTTCTTCATATAATATCGCCTCTGCTTTTGTAATATGCCGTTTTAGATTATTCAAAAAAACGGAATTTGGCAGGAAGATTCCAAGCTCGTCAAAATGCTCATTGTGTTCGAGCAGAGTATCCTGTCCGTAAAATACAAATGCCATCGGGAGTTCCTTCTCCAGCTTTACCATCAGATCCCAGACTGCGGAATAGGCTTCAGCTTCGGTTTCTTTTTGCTTGATCGTGTCTGGAAGCTCGCGAATCAGGAGAACGCCGGTGCAGGATTCCAGATTTTTCTGCTTGATGTCCATAGAATCAGATGTATATGCGTGGCTGTACCGATAAGCCTGTGCTAAGAACATATTTTGTGTTGAACCGATTTCTTTGCATACGTTCTGAAAATGATGATATTCTTTCTCATGAACTGTTTTTTTATATTCGGATAACAGATTTCCTTCTGTATCTGTCATGATAATCGGGTTTTGCTTCCCATCTGCATTGAACCGGTATGGAATCAGATAAGAATTCCGCAGCAGATCAAACAGTGTATTCTGACAGATTACCATCAGAAATGCAGACAAATCCCGGTTGTGGTATGCATCAAACAGGACATTGGCAAATGTGGATGCAGAAGGGGAATTAGCTGTATCGTCATTCAGCGCGAGAGAATTACAAAAGGTCTCCTGCAGTTTTTCACATGCCCATGGATCATTTAATATTTTCTGGAACAAAACATCTGCATGTTCTTCTCTTGGAAACATCGTTGTATTTTTCATAATATGCACATCCCTTCTTGCTTTTTCTTTTCGGACAGATTATACTATGCATACAGAAATAAGTAAAAAGTATAATTGATATATCAAAGATATTACTTTGATATATCAGGATGAGGAGAGGCATGAACGTAAATTTTGAATATTACAAAATCTTTTATTATGTGGCAAAATATGAGAATTTTACAAAAGCGGCCCGTGTATTGGGAAACAGCCAGCCGAATATTACACGTGCGATGAATAGCTTAGAACAGCAGATTCATAGTACACTGTTTGTGAGAACGAACCGTGGTGTGCAGTTGACGCCGGAGGGACAGCGTCTGTATACGCATGTATCTGCGGCAATGCTGCAGTTATGGGCGGCAGAGGAGGAGCTGACCGACAGTACGGGACTGACACATGGAAGTATTGCAATCGGTGCGAGTGAAACCGCCTTGAATATCTATCTGCTGGATAAGCTGAAAGAGTTTCATATGAAATATCCGGGTATACGTCTGAAAATCTATAATCACTCAACTCCACAGGCAATCGAGGCAGTGAAAAGTGGAATGATTGATTTTGCGGTCGTGTCAACCCCAGCGGCGGTGGAAGCCCCGCTCAAGGAAATTGTATTGGAGTCTTTTCAGGAGGTATTAGTCGGAGGAAGAACGTTCATGGCGCTTGGAAGTCAGGAAATATCGCTGTGGGAATTAAAAAATTATCCGCTGATATGCCTTGGACGTGAGACGATGACATTTCAATTTTACAATCAATTGTTTTTATCATATGGACTGGAACTGTCCCCGGATACGGAGGTTGCAACGACCGATCAGATCCTGCCACTGGTACGGCATGAGCTAGGACTTGCCTTCGTTCCTAAATCGATGGCAAGAGAAGCTATAATGAAAAGAGAAATCGTGCAGATTCCGTTAAAAGAAGAAATTCCGAAACGGGATATCTGTATGGTGTTTGATAACCAACATCCACTCAGCGCTGCCGCAAGACAGCTTAAGAACATGATATTGCAGACAGTGGAGGAAGAGAAAGGGGAGTAAACGATGACACTACAACAGCTAAGATATGCAACGATGGTTGCACAGACCGGAACAATCACAGAAGCAGCGAAGAAGCTGTATATCACGCAGCCAAGCCTGACGAATGCGATTCATGATCTGGAAAAGGAAATGAATATTGTGATCTTCAACCGGACGAACAAAGGCATCACCTTATCCAAGGAGGGGGAGGATTTCCTTGGATATGCACGACAGGTGCTGGAGCAGGCAGATATTCTGGAGGATAAATATAAGAACGGCACAGGTGGAAAGAAGCAGTTTTGTATCTCCACGCAGCATTATTCCTTTGCGGTTAATGCATTTGTTGATCTGATCAAGGAATATGGACAGGATGAATATGATTTCAGCATCCGGGAGACACAGACGTATGAGATTATCGAGGATGTGGCGCGTATGCGGAGTGAGATCGGAATCCTGTTTTTCAATGATTTCAATGAGGTTGTGCTCACGAAGATCCTGAAGTCCTACGATCTGGAGTTTCATCAGCTCTTTGTGGCAAAACCGCATGTTTTTATCAGCCGGAAGCATCCGCTTGCGGAAAATAAAGTCATCACGAACGAAGAACTGCAAAGCTATCCGTATCTGTCATTTGAGCAGGGTGAGCATAATTCGTTTTATTTCTCTGAGGAGATCTTCTCTGAGACGGAACGGAAAAAGAATATCCGTGTGCGTGACCGGGCAACCTTGTTCAATCTTCTGATTGGCTTGAATGGTTACACTGTATGCAGCGGTGTGATCGATAAGAAATTAAATGGCAAAGATATCATTTCCGTGCCACTTGCGGATGAAGGTGATATGCGGATCGGCTATATCACGCACAAGAAAGAAATGCTGAGTCATCTGGCTCAGACGTATCTGACTGCAATAAAGAAATACTTATCCTAGAATAGTTGAAATAGCTTCAAACTATATCAAACACAAAAAAATAGATATTATACAAACCCATTTTGTCCGATTATAATGTGAGCAAATCACAGAACACGGAGGAAATAAAATGAGTATAGGAAAGACACCATTTCGTTATGATTATGTAGGAAGCTTTTTGAGACCGGAGGCGCTTAAGAAAGCAAGATGCCAGTTTGATGAAGGTAAGATTGGATATGAGGAGTTAAAGGTTGTTGAGGAAGCAGCAATCACAGAACTTGTTCAGAAGGTAAAGGCACTTGGATATCATGTAATTACAGATGGAGAGTTCCGTCGTGCAACATGGCATCTGGATTTTATGTGGGGCTTTGATGGCATCGGTCATACACCGACCAAAACAGGACTTCCATTCCATGGAGAGGCCGCAATGGTCGATGATACATATCTGGTAGGCAAGGTTGGATTGTCCGGCAGGCATCCGTTTGTTGAGCATTTCACATTTGTAAAGCAGTTTGAAGATGAAAATACCGTTGCAAAGCAGACAATGCCATCACCGGCACAGTTTCTGGCACAGTTTACAATGCCGTTTAACCGTGTGGAGACAGAGAAGTATTATGTAAATACAGAGGATCTTGTAACAGACATTGCAAATGCATACGGAAAGGTACTTCAGGATCTGTATGACGCAGGTTGCCGGAATGTACAGTTTGATGATTGTACATGGGGCATGATGGCAGATAAGATGGGACATCTGGCATATGGAACGACTGCAGAGGGACTGAAGGAGATTCAGAAAAACCACAAGGATATCAATAATCTGGTTATCGCAAATGCACCGAAGGATATGGTGATCAATACACATGTATGCCGTGGTAATTTCCATTCCACATATGCAAACAGTGGCGCGTATGATCCAGTGGCAGACATCCTGTTTGGAGAAGAGAATGTAAATGCTTACTATCTGGAGTTTGATGATGAGCGTTCTGGTGGATTTGCACCACTTGTGAAGGTAAGCGGCGATAAGAAGGTTGTACTTGGTTTGATCACAACAAAGTCTCCAGTGCTTGAGAATAAGGATCAGGTCATTGCCAGAATCCATGAGGCAGAAAAATACATTCCGCTAGATCGCCTGTATTTAAGCCCACAGTGCGGATTTGCATCCTGCGAGATCGGCAACAAACTGACAGAGGAGGAGCAGTGGGCAAAGCTGAAGCTTGTAAAAGAAGTGGCTGAGGAAGTCTGGGGAAAAGACGCTTAAGTTCATATAGATCATATAGATAGAAGAAAATGCCGGGCTGTCTGTCCCGGCATTTCGTGTTACTTTGTTTAGTTTTTGCTGCTTGTATCTGCGTTGCCTGCAGCAGATGTTTCATTCGGTAGATCCTTATCCTTTCTGTGATCTACCCAGAAGCCCCAGACTCCGGCGAGAATTGCAATTGCAGCCATAATACCAACAAGAATATTCATAAACATAGATTAAGTCCTCCATTTTTCAATTTTTAAGTATGCAAAGAAAACTATGTGCATCCATAGTCTCATGTTTAGTCGTGATTAAACTGAAAAATAGTTGGATTTTTGCCCGTCCTGTGCATGGATATAGCATAGGATCTTCTGTTGACTGATAATTGTTTTCGACAGAATTGGTTCTGAAAAAATAGCATACCGGGAGGAAGAAAGCTCTCGTGTATCTGGAAGTGCTGCAATAAAACGGACAGATGTTTCCGCCTGTGCAGGTCCCTGTTTTACTTCTTTTATATAGGAGGTTCTCGAAGCAAGGAGAAGCTCGCTTGTATTGATCTGTGTATTTGCAGAGATTGGAAGCTCGACACTGCTGACCGTCGACTGGGCGGCAGGTTTTGCCGCATCAAAAAAAGCATCTGCTTCCGTATGGTTAAAGTACAGACCAGAAAACAGAATTACGATGGAAATAATGAAATTAAGCAATCTGCGATATGATTTTTGACAGTTCATATAAGTCCCATCCATTCTTACAAATACATCCAATAATTCTGTAGTTCATCATAGCAGATATGTGATAAAATGTGAAGTATGTAATTGCAGTTGATAGAGGGAAAAATAAACATGGTGAATCATTTTAATAAAAGTAATAGTCAGAAAAAAATCGTCGTGGCGATGGATTCGTTCAAGGGAAGTCTTACGTCATTGGAGGCAGGAAATGCAGTCAGAGACGGAATCTTAGAGCGGTACCCGGACGTTGATGTGCAGATCTTTCCGGTTGCCGATGGCGGCGAAGGCACGGTGGAAGCACTTACCTTCGGAAAGGAGCATGTGCAGACACGGACAATCCCTGTGACCGGACCGGTCGGAACGGAAGTTTCGGCGAGATACACAATCTACGAGCAGGCAGGAGAAAAGACGGCAGTTTTGGAGATGGCGCAGGCAGCCGGGTTACCGCTTGTACCGGAAGAAAGAAGAAATCCGATGCATACAACGACCTATGGAGTTGGCGAGATGATACGTGATGCCATTACATGTGGCTGTCAGAAATTCATCCTTGGAATCGGCGGAAGTGCGACAAATGACGCAGGAATCGGAATGTTGCAGGCACTTGGATTTCATTTTATGGACGAAGCAGGAAGAGAAGTTGGCTATGGCGCGGAAGGGCTGGCGCAGGTGCGGTCGATTACAACAGAGAAAGTAATGCCGGAGCTTGCTTCGTGTACATTCCAGATTGCGTGCGATGTGACGAATCCGCTGGTCGGTGCACAGGGATGCAGTGCCGTCTTCGCGCCACAAAAGGGTGCGGATGCGAAGATGGTACAGGCGATGGATGTGGCGATGAACCGGTATGCCGATATTGTGGAAAATACGTACCGGAAAAATCCTGCTTTGATGGAAAATCAGCTGACCGGTTATGATGAAGCAGACAGGAATGTTGAAAAAAACGACAGGCAGAGTTACGACAAAAACCGCATGACACCCGGTGCCGGTGCGGCTGGAGGTCTAGGGTATGCGTGTCTGATGTTCTTACATGCAGCCTTAAAGCCGGGTATTGACATCGTATTAGATGAGATACAGATCGCGCAGGCAATTCAAACAGCAGACGCAGTTATCACCGGAGAGGGAAGATTCGATGCGCAGACGCTGATGGGGAAGACACCGATCGGCGTAGCGCGGATTGCGAAGTCGTATGAAGTGCCTGTCTATGCATTTGCCGGGTGCTTCGGTGCAGATGTACAAGTGTGTATCGACAGTGGTGTATTTGCCGGGTGCTATGCGGCAAGCGCTGCCAGCACGGAGGAAGAAAAGCGGCTTGCAATGGAGAAAAGACATGCGTATGCGAATTTGAAAGCATGTGTAAAGTCGCATTTTTGCACAGAAAATAATTAACAAAAGCTACACACTTTCTACGGTGCAGGCAGGTATGCCGGTAGAGTGGGTGATTGATGCACCGGAGGGAAGCCAGTTTGCGATTGACCAGATCGGCGAAAGCGGTGGTGGTTGCAATCCGATTCCGATTTCTTCCTCTGATTATACACAGACGGATGATGAAATCCAGATTCCGTATACATATCTGAGCAATTATGAGAGTGCGTTTTCTAATTGGAAATGAGTAAATACAAATAATTCCCCGTAAAAATCTGTAATAATACAAAAATATTGTATTTCGACAATTCATTGGGTATAATTAACATAATTTCTTGAGTGAATAAAAGGATGGGGAGGCAGATAAAATGGCAGATAAAAACACTGCGGATATTGGATTTGAAAAGCAGATTTGGAATGCGGCATGTGTATTAATGGGAAATCTGGACGCATCTGAATATAAAAGTGTAGTATTAGGTCTTATTTTCTTAAAATATATTTCCAATCGATTTGATGAAAAATATAAAGCATTGCTTGCAGAAGGGGATGGATTTGAAGAGGATATTGATGAGTATACATCTGAAGGTATCTTCTTCGTTCCTGCTGATGCAAGATGGAGTGAAATTGCGCGACAGGCACATACACCAGAAATTGGAACAGTGATTGATAATGCTATGCGTGCGATAGAAAAGGAAAATAAACGTCTGAAAGATATATTACCTAAGAATTTTGCACGCCCCAAGTTGGATAAACGTAGATTGGGGGATGTTGTTGACCTCTTCACAAATATCCAGATGATTGAGCATGGAGATGAAAAGGATATACTTGGACGTACATATGAATATTGTCTTTCTATGTTTGCGGAGCAGGAAGGTAAACGTGGTGGAGAATTCTTCACTCCATCCTGTGTTGTAAGGACGCTGGTTGAGGTACTGAAACCTTTTAAAGGACGTGTCTATGATGGCATCATCCTTGAAATGATGCAACCGTTATAAAAGGGCAATAAACAAATCGGAATTTGTGGAGAGATTTCTTGAACTTTCCTTATTTTACGGGCTTTCCAGCCCCTTAAATAGTGAAATGATATGTATTTTCCCTTATTTTTGACCTTATGCGGAATCAGCAAGGGAAATAAGGGAATTTTTTATTTAGTCGTTGCCTGCCACTTTATCAAGAAGTCTGGCGGAGTTCCGCTTTGCCTTTCTTGTAGAGTGGGCGTAGACATTCATTGTGGTACTGACATCAGAGTGCCCTAACAGTTCCTGCACATCTTTTGGGGCAGCTCCGTTTGAGAGGAGGTTGCTTGTGTAGGTGTGTCGCAACTGGTGGAAATGGAAATTCTCAAATCCGTCCAGCCTTTTTGCAACTGATCGGCAGGCAATGCTGAGTGTGCTTGGCAGTTCCAGACATCCGTCCGGTCTCAGGCAGACAAAGGAGATTTCCTTGTAATCTACCGGGATTTCTTCGGTTCCGTCCAGATGATAATATTCATAATACACTCTGTTTTTGTCCTGTGCTTCCTTGTAGAAATTGCGGTGGTAAAGTTCACCATACTGCATCCGGCTTTTAAGCTGTTTTTTTCTGGCGGTTTTCAGTATTTCAGTCAGAGTATCGCCAAAATCAACAATCCTTACTTTCTTTCGCTTGGTCGGTCCGATGATGTTTTTATGTTTTGTGCCATCATAGCGGATACTTCTTTTAATGGTCAGGCATTGTTCTTCAAGATTGATGTCCTGCCATGTCAATCCGCAAACTTCACCGATACGAAGTCCCGCATAGTATGCGATCTGGATTGGCAGGATTGCAGGTGGATTCTTTACTTTGAGGTATTCTATCAGTCTCTCATAATCTTCATGGGAAATAGGCTGTATGCCTTCTTCTACCTCATCATCTGAGAATAAATCCACATCCTCTGCCTGTTTTTTCAGCTTAATATACTGCATAGGATTAAAAGTAATCAACTGTTTTGGAAATACTGCAAACCGGAAAGCCTGTTGTAATACTGCTGAAAAGGAATGGATGTAATCTTTACTGTATCCTTTTCTCACTTTTCCATCTGGAAATTCCCCACCGAATGTAAGCAGATCGAGAAATGCCTGTAAATGTTCAGCAGTAACGGTTTTTAATTTGCGTTCTGCAATCGGATGTTTCTTGATACAACGGATTGCACCAAGATAATTTTCCACTGTACCATTGCTGAGTGTTCCGACTTTCAGTTCTTCTTCCGCCCACATATCAAGAAGTTCTCCTACAGTAAGATTATCTGTCTTTGCGACAAATTTCTTGCTTTCGTAATCATCCATTGCCTGACGGAGCAGTTTTTCCGTTTCACTTTTACTTTCTGTTCCAGCGTATTCTTTCTGAACCAGATTGCCGCTTGCATCTTCTACATAGAAGCGGTAGTACCATTTCTTTCCTTTTTTTCTTACAGATCCTTTTGCCATAATCGTGTGTCTCCTTTCGATATCAGACAATCGGAACTGATGAAATGCTTCTTGCGTGTAAGTATATCATAACTCCGGTTGTCGTTCTATACCGAATCGGAATCCTCATACAAAACTTCTGATAAAAGATTTTCAAGCCTTTGTTCTGCCATTTCCGGTTTCTTGGAATAAAGCCTTACGATATCTGCCATGTCGTTAAAGGCATTAACAGTGTGGGTGATCTCCCGGAGAAACATAATCTCGTTATATTCATCATTCGATTCAAACCCCATTACTTTTGCAATATCAGCTTCATTCGTGTTGCCCTTGTAATTCTTGCAGGCAAACTGGAATGATTCCAGAAACAGGTTATATTGCTTTAACATCAACAGCAGTAAATCTTTGGAAAAAGCATCTTCCTTTTTACTAAGGTCGAGAGGTAACTGTTTGAGAATATCGCCCATTGCATCACGAATCTGTAATTCTTTCTTATCCGTAATATCGGTTTCGTATTCATCGGTTTCCCCTCTGAGCCATTCAATAGATACATGAAGTGCTTCCGAAAGACCTTCCAGCACCATCTTTTTGGTATTGTCAATCGAACCATTCTCATAACGCAGGATTGTGGAAGCGGTAACTCCCATCTTCTCTGCAACATAAGGCTGTGTCAGATTTAATTCCAGACGACGCTGTTTTGCCCTGCTGCCAATCAGCTTGCGTAGTTCTTTATCTTTCATGCTGATTGCCTCCTTTTTCGGTATGTATGAATTATAGCATGTACCTCACATAATTGCAATATGCAATATAATAATTATTTTTAAAATTTCATAACGCTTGACAACACAATATAAAACCGCTATACTAACAGCACAACAAAAATTGCATAATGCAATTCATAAGGAGGTGACAAGATGACGGAAAGAAAGATTGCATTATCCATCGAGGAAGCAGCCGACTATACAGGAATTGGCAGAAACACTTTGAGAAAGCTGGTTGAATGGAAGAAACTTCCGGTATTAAAAGTCGGAAGAAAAGTCCTTATTAAAACTGACATTCTGGAAAAGTTCATGGAAGCCAACGAGGGGCGAGATCTGAGGGATAAAGGAAATGTAAAAACTGTCACAAGAAATGTGGCAACTTAAAAAGGCGGCTTCCTACGAAACCGCCAAAGGTTCTATCAGACCGAAGCCATGATATACCTACACGCAAGAGGATTATACCATGTGCTTCTCCTGATATGCAACCGGGAACTAATGTTTATCTTGTCGGAAAAACATCGACAAGATAATGCTCCGCAAGGATGCACCACGATTCTGATTGGAATTATGTCAACAGAGCTGACCAGAATCGTGTGCCAAATCTTAGCAGAGCAAGATTTGATTATAAGAGAAAGGATGAAGACGATATGGCGAAATCAACAAAGACTTATGAAGAAAGAATACGTGCATTAGAGAAAAAGGAACAGGAAAGCATCGAAGCTACCAAAAAGCTCATTGCACAGCGAAAGGAACTGGAAAAGAGAAAGAAAGCCGAGGAAAGTAAAAAACGAACCCACAGGCTCTGTCAGATTGGCGGTGCGGTGGAATCGGTTCTTGGCTGTCCGATTGAGGAGGAAGATTTACCAAAGTTGATAGGCTTCTTAAAAAGGCAGGAAACAAACGGAAAGTTTTTCTCAAAGGCGATGCAGAAAGAGCCACTTACAGATATGGAGGAAGTGTAATGGCGGAGGGAGTGGTTTTTCCATTCCCTTCATTGCCTTTGAATGAAGGGCGCACTTATGGACAACCAGAGGTCGTCCTTATAAGTTTGCCACAAGTGGCAACCGGTCTGCGCTTACGCTTGCCGGGCTCGTTCCGTCGGCGGGGCTTTCAGCCAGACCTGCTCATGCCGCAGGGGGCACTCTTGCGCAGAGGGCGTTCCGACAGCTTCACTTCTGCCAAACCAGAAGAAGATGCTGTCGGAAATCAATGCCGGATACGGCAGAAAGGGGGAATCGTATCATGGCGATATTTCACTTTACAGTAAAGATTGTCGGGCGCAGTAAAGGAAAATCTGTCATATCCGCATCGGCATATCTTAATGGAGATGTGATGAAGAATGAGGAAACAGGCAGAATCAGTTACTATACTTCCAAAAAGGAAGTCGTCTACACCAGTCTGATGATGTGCGAAAATGCACCTCCTGAATGGCTGCATGTACCGGAAGAAAATATAAAAAGGTTTCAACAGTCTATCCGTTATAAAAGAGCGGATGATAAAGATGCCGCACTGGAAAAGTTTAAAATCACATTTCAGAAACAGCGTCTATGGAATGAGGTATTGAAGATAGAAAAAAATGCAGATGCACAGCTTGGACGCTCATTTGAATTTTCCCTGCCGAAAGAATGGAGCAGACAGGAACAGATTGATTATACAACCGAATATATTCAAAAGACTTTCGTGGACGAGGGAATGTGTGCCGACTGGAGCATACACGATAAGGGCGACGGGAACCCACATGTGCATTTACTTGTAACCATGCGACCATTCAATCCAGACCACTCATGGGGCAGCAAGGAAGTCAAGGACTGGGATTTTGTCAGAGATACTGACGGAAATATCGTGGTTGATGAATCCCACCCGGACTGGTGGCAGGATAAGAAAAATCCAGACCGTCATGGAATCCGTATTCCGGTACTTGATGAAAACGGAGTACAGAAAGTCGGGGCAAGAAACAGAAAACAATGGAAAAGGGTTCTGACTGACGCTACCGGCTGGAACAATCCAAAGAATTGTGAGTTATGGCGAAGCGAATGGGCAAAGATGTGTAACCGGCATTTATCCATAGACAATCTGATTGACCACCGCTCTTATGAAAGACAGGGCAAATTGAAAGTCCCTACGATTCATGAGGGTGCAGATGCAAGGAAGATTGAGGAAAAATATCTCACCGGGCAGATAAGGAAAGGTTCATGGAAGGTCGAGGAAAACCAGATGATAAAAAAACAAAATGCACTGCTGCAAAAGGTAATTGCAACCTTTGGTAAGGTATCCGGTGCATTGTCGATGTGGAGGGAGTGGTTGAATGACATTAGAAGAAAGCAAAGAAGTAATTCCCATGATGGAAGCAATGATTACACAGATAGAGGAACAGCAGAATATCATGGCAGAGATGCTTCAGGAGATACAGGAAAAGGACGAGAAGCTGATGTGCTTTCAGGAGCAGGAAGAACGATTGCAGCAATTAGAGAAAGAATTGTCAGAGCTGCTACAAATCTTACCGGATACAGAAGAACTGTTGATGCTTCTGGAAGAAAAGACAGACCAGATACAGAAACTCACAGACGAAAATCAGCAATGGCAGGAATTGGCACAGAAATTAAACAGCGAGAACCGGCTATTGCAGAAACAGAACAGCGAATTACTGAACTTGAACAGCAATTAGAGAAAGGAAGGTTGATTGATGAACGAATTAAGAAACTCAAAGAGCGACGATCAACTGGAAGAGTTGCTTCTGCTGACAGAGCAGATGCAGGAAGAACTCGACCAGAAAGACCGGACTATCAGGGAACTGAAAGTGCAGCTCGACGAATCGCTGACCTTGAACGAGAAGTTAAACAGCGAGAACAAAACAGAGAACATTCAAGCCTTAAAGAACGACTTGAGGAAAACAAAAGAATTGTTGCAGAGCGAGAAAGAGAAAACACACACCGTCCAAGCCATGATAGAGGAATGTCGAGATAAGCAGAGACAGGCAGAACAGGAACGGGATTATGCACTCTCCCATCAGAAAAAAGTAGAGATACCGGTTGAAAAGCCGGTACTCTATCAAAAGTGCGGGAATTGTAAACAGACAGCTTATCTGAAAGCTAAGGAAAAGTATGATATGCAGAGGGAAAAACTGGCAGGCAGATATAAAACAAAAACAGCCATGTATGAAGCATTGATGTTTCTGCTGATATGGTATTCCGTATCAACTACTCTTTTTCAGATGATACGGTCAAAAATATTTATTTCTGATTGCGTGGTATTCTTTGATACAATCGCAACTTTCACACAGACCATTGCTGGCTGGGTTGTACTGGCAGGAAAGAACGTGGCACAGATTAGTGATGGAATATCCAATCCTGTCGTTGCTGGAATTATAAACTGGCTGATAAGAATATTGATTTGCGGTGGATGTCTGGTGGGTGTGGGAATACTTTTGGCATTCATCGAAATAAAGATTGCAGGGCTATATAAGAAATACTGTTGGGATATGATTACCATAATGGTGATACTTGTAAGTATGGCAATAGCTATCTACTTTGGGGATTGGATAAAGGAAGTATTGCCAATCAATCTGCTATTTCTCTTATTATTCGTGCAACTGGTATATGTTGGAATCAGGTGGTATGTAAAGGGATGGCGGGAAAACAGAGGTTATGTTTAAAAATAAAAAAATTGTCTGAGACGCAGCGAAGTAAATAAAATGAGTAGTATTATAAGAAGTCAGCAGTGCGTGAATAAACTGCTGGCTTCTTTTTTGATAGATACAGTCACTCTCAGAGAGTGTGCAGGATAGTAAAGTAATAATATCAACATGCCGATATAGAAAATGCAGGGAAGCATTGTATTTCAAAGAGTTTGAGATACAGAGCTTCTACTAAGGCAGTGGTCATCTTGTAAAAATATGGTCTTTGTGTGCGTAATATGGTCGTTTGATGATATGGGACTAGGAGAACAGGTTATTTTATCCGATAAAGAAAGCAAAGGAGGTTACTATGAGTAATACAATTAATGTGAACTATATGACACGGGCTTACAATCAGTACCAGCAGAAAAATGCGGCTAAAGATCAGGAGAAGGAAGATACAAGGTTTGCGGATAGTGTAAGAGAAAAGAGCGAAGCTAGTGGAAGTATAGTGGGCAATTCAAAAATAGGTTCTGTGTCTGCTAAAGATATGACGATGGTGGAATACAAGCAGTACATTTACAATTCAGATAAAATGATTGGAGGAACAGAAGTATGCACATTGGTTCTGGTCTAAATACGGTATCTTCAATGTACCGCCAACAAAAAGGCAATAATATGAAAACGCCTGCATCTGGGGAAAAGACATTTTATACGGCAGAAACACCGAAGGTATATCAGATATTCACAACAGATAATATGTTGTGGACAGGAGGTAATGGCACCGGTCTTTCTTATTGTCTTAAATATGCGGATGATTCAACGGATGAAAATCCGGTGGTGTTAGCGAAAGGTGTGGATGAAAATGGAAAAGAGTTTGAACAAAGAATATATATCAATGACGTTAATCCATCAAGTGCTACAGTAGTCGAAATGCGTGCATTGGAGGCACATTACAAAGTGGAGAAGCAGGGAGGTTTCACATCTTTGCCGCTTGAAGCTGGTAATATGGGACTTAACGACAGAAGAGATTTTATCTCAATGTTCAAAAAAAGCATAGAAGATTTAAACAAATTGGGAAGGTTTGACTTATCGTTGCTTTGGACGAAAAGTATGGATACATATCTTAATTTGCCAAATGCAAATAGTAAGTATAAATAAGGCTTAGTTATTTGGACATAGAAGGAAAAGAGAATTTAGAATAAACGAAGGAGATTGAGACAATGCAGTCAATATCAAGTTATATTAATCCTAATACAAGAGGACTTACATCTAATTACAAAAATACAGCTATTAAAGATAAGGAAACCTATAATGAGGCGATGTCGCAGCACTTACTAAATCCGGTAGAAGATTTGGTTCAAGTGTTAAAAACACCTATAAAATTGGCGAAGAGTTCGTCACTTAGCAGACAGAATAATTCTGTTAATATTGCGGAAGGGCAAAGAATCCGTGTTAATGGAGGTCATGTGCTTACGGTTACGGCGCATGGAGTAGAGGTTTCTGGTGGAGATAATCCGTATGATACACAATCATATGTAAAAGCACAGAGAATGGCAGATGCATTGGCATCCATGCTGCGAAATGCAGGTGGGACAATGACTACTGTAGCACATTCAAAGGAGGAATATGCCCGGTATACAGAGGGAATTACGGATGTTATGTCTTATCTGGGTGTAGACACTTCCAAAGATTTTACGGTCAATGGTATGAAATATAGCAAAAATAAAGATGGTTGGTATGAGTCAGAAGCGAACAGTGATGCGCAGGCGGCATATGAACAGTTAAAAGCGAATAACAGAACCTACCAGTTTGCAGATGAAAAGACCAAAAAGCAGATTGCATATATTAGTGATTATTACCTTCAGACAGTGCCGGAGAGTGTAAAGGCGGCGTGGCAGGAAACATTGGAAGAAACTGGTTTTAATCCATTTCAGACGGATGTAACCAGTACATTAACGCAGTTATCTGTAGAGCAGGATTTTCTGACAGGTGGTGATGACAATATTTTTGGTGAAACGAAAGAAAGTTGTTTAGCAGCTATCGACAAAGTATTGGAGAGAATAGAAAATCCGTTGGCAGCAGTTACAGAGGAAAGGGCAGCATATCTGCAGCAGGAAAAAGAATTTTATACCGTACTGGCATCTAAAATAAGAGAATAAAATGCCGGGAGGAATTTAAAAAATGATTGGAAGTATAGGAGCGGAGAGCCGTTATTCAACAGGTTATAACAACCTAAAACCAAATCGGAACCAGAATAAGTGGGCTGACACTTTGGCTCAGACGGTGGATAAGGAGGATATTAGCAGTAGAGCGGATATCAATCGTGCTAAGAAAAGTACAGTGATGGATTCTTATCTGGCACTGTCAGGAAAAACGATAAATACTTTGAAACAGGAATATTCAGAGTACGAATCCGAAAATTATAGAATCGTACCCGATAATGAAGCTGAATGTTTTGATATATACAATAAAGACGGGGAGCGTTTGGGGGCATTTTCCTATTCTGATATAAAAATAAGACAGGATGAAACAACAGGAAAGCAGTTTTTGATTTCTGAGCATGGAACGATGAGTTACGATGCCCTGGTATTAGATGATGAATTAAAAGATGCATTGCAGAATGTAATGGATAAAGATTCGCTGGATGTGGAGACTTTGCAGGGATTTACATTAAATACACATTCAGGTACCGGCATCCAGTATTTAGTAAAAGACGGTGAGGAAGGCAGAGGTGGCAAGGTTCTTCTGCAAAATGAAGCGGATCGGAAGAGGGATGAAGAATTAGCGGAGATGTATTTTGACAAATACCCTAATTTAATTGAGAGTCGGGAAGAAGGTTTTATCTGGGCTGATTTAGAGATTAGAGGAATGGCAAAACGGACAGATCAGGGAATTATATCCATAGGAGCTGATGGAATGTCATACAGTGACAATGAAAATTATAAAAACAATTGGAGTGTCCGGTTTTCTGGTTCTATGTATGAAAAGCTGTATGAATGGCTTCAGAATAACAAGGATAGCATGGAGGAAATCCATAAATTTTCTACATGGCAAAAGGTTTTTGACGAAATTGGTGGAACGTATGAAAGAGTCTGGTCGAAAGAAGAACTGGATCAGGGATATTTGAATAATTGAAAGAGGTGACAATATGAAAATATTTAATTACATGAATAATACGAATTCAATAATGGAAAAAAATACTGATAAAGTACAGAAAGGAAATAGTCAGACAAACGAAAAACATACAGTGGGGCAATCAGTGAAGCTTTCGATTTCTAATGAGGGATTGGAGTATTATCGTAATCGTATACAGCAGAGTGGACAGGAAAAATATGATGATGTGGTTCAAAGAAAGGAACTGTTAGCGAGTAAAAAAATCAGTGATATTGATTATAGTTATGAAATTCAAAAGAAGGCAGCACAGCAGAATCAAAATGTTGATACAGGAAAAAGTGCCTTAAATATTACTGACAAGGCAAATAATTATGTTAAAGCATACGCAGAATTATATGATGAAATTGTGAAGGGCTATGAAAATGGAACCAGAGAAATATATGTAGCTGATGAAAATGGACCTCGTAAGCTTACAAAGGATGAAGAGTTAAGCAATTTAGATGCTGCATATAAAAAAACAGTGGATGACTTTGTGACAATGGAGACAACCAATCAGCATGCCCGTGGAATTATTGGTGAAGAAATGAATAAAATTTCAAAAATTACCACAAGGTCAACTTTGGCATCGGCTTACATTGAGGAGCAAAAAACCAGGGGAAAGGACGAAATCCCAGAAAATTTAACTGAGAAAATGTATGGTGCAATTACCTCATTTAAGGAGAAATATACAATGATTCAGCCTAATAGAGAGCAGTTATTGATGAGTATTAAGATTTGATGATGTTAGTACTATGATTTACAAATAAAAATAGTAATTACATATCATATTGAGGCTGAGAGAAATTAAATATCCAAGTCGTTCAATATAATAGAAATTATTTTAAGTTTCAATAACAGGGAGGTAGGATTATGGCAA
>NZ_JBBNHG010000021.1:0-72262 GCF_040094675.1 Coprococcus hominis (ex Arizal et al. 2022) | reverse complement strand
AGCACCATTTGGTGTAAATTTGGTGTATTTGTGTATTTTCAGAGCTTTTTCACAAATGAAGTACATCCCGTTTTGTAAGATAAAACGGTACTTCTTAATAGAGCTTTGCACCTGCCGGAATGTGGTCATCTACCATCAGAAGGTTTAGTCCTTCGTGACCGTCTTCCTCGTGTACTGCTGAAATCAGCATACCCTCGGAATCAATTCCCATCATCTTTCTCGGTGGCAGGTTCACGATAGCGATTGCTGTCTTACCAACCAGTTCTTCCGGCTCGTAATAGTCGTGAATACCGCTTAAAATCACACGGTCTTTGCGTTCTCCGTCATCTAATGTAAACTTCAGAAGCTTCTTTGACTTCGGTACTGCTTCACAAGCTAAAATTTTAACTGCACGGAAATCAGATTTTGCAAATGTATCGAAATCTACCATTTTTTCAAAGATTGGCTCAATCTTCACATTAGAGAAATCAATCTTTTCAGACTCAGTTTTTACATTTTTTTCAGGTGCTTCAGAAGCTGTATTATTTACATCATTTTTCTTATTTACACCATCTAATGACTTCATTGTCGGGAAGAGCAAAACATCCCTGATTGCCTGTGAATCTGTAAGCAGCATTACCAGACGGTCGATACCGTAACCGATACCACCCGTTGGAGGCATACCGATCTCCAAAGCATTCAGGAAATCTTCATCTGTATGCTCTGCCTCGTCATCACCAGCGGCTGCATTTGCATCCTGTGCGGCGAAACGCTCTCGCTGATCGATTGGATCGTTCAGCTCGGAGTATGCATTACACATCTCCCATGTATTGATGAAGAGCTCGAAACGCTCTACCTTGCTTGGGTCTGAAGGCTTCTTCTTCGTAAGTGGAGAAATCTCGATTGGATGATCCATAATAAATGTTGGCTGGATCAGCTTCTCCTCACAGAACTCCTCGAAGAACAGGTTGATAATATCACCCTTCTTATGACGATCCTCGTATGCGATATGATGCTCGTCAGCCAGCTTCTTCGCCTCTGCATCATCTGCTACCTGATCAAAATCAATACCTGTATATTTCTTGATCGCGTCATTCATCGTCAGGCGCTCAAACGGCTTACCAAAGTCGATCTCAATACCATTGTAAGAGATCTTTGTGCTGCCACATACCTTCTCAGCCAGGTAACGGAACATAGACTCTGTCAGTTCCATCATGCCCTCGTAATCAGTATACGCCTGATACAGCTCCATCAATGTGAATTCCGGATTGTGGCGGGTATCCACACCCTCGTTACGGAATACACGACCGATCTCAAATACTCTTTCCAGTCCGCCAACAATCAGTCTCTTCAGATATAATTCCAGAGAGATACGAAGCTTTACATCCTCATTTAATGCATTGTAATGTGTCTCGAATGGTCTTGCTGCGGCACCACCTGCATTCGATACGAGCATTGGTGTCTCAACCTCCATGAAATCACGGTCTGCAAGGAAATTACGAATCTCCTTCAGGATCTGGGAACGCTTGATGAACACTGCCTTGCTTTCCTGATTCATGATCAGATCCACATATCTCTGACGATAACGCATATCCGTATCGGTCAGTCCGTGGAACTTCTCTGGAAGAATCTGCAAGGACTTTGACAGAAGTGTCATCTCCTCCGCATGAATGGAAATCTCTCCCGTCTTTGTACGGAATGCATATCCCTTCACACCATAAATATCTCCAATATCAGACTTCTTGAAATCTGCATAGCTTTCTTCGCCGATCTGGTCTCTTGCAACATAGACCTGAATATTTCCCTTCAAATCCTGAATGTTACAGAAAGATGCCTTACCCATAACACGCTTGAACATCATACGTCCGGCAATACTTACATGAATCGGAGAGCCATCCATGATTGTTCTTCTCTCATTGTAATCGTTTGCCAGAACTTCCTTCTTCTGCTCGTCATCCAGCCCCTCTACATCCGGTGTTGGTCTGCCTGCCAGAAGCTCTGCTTCATGCGCAATGTAAGTTTCCTTTACATCTTCACTGTGATTTGTCACATCATATTTCGTAATCTCAAATGGATCTTTTCCTGCTGCCTGCAGCTCTGCGAGCTTGTCGCGACGCACCTGCAACAGCTTGTTTGTATCCTGCTGCTTATTCTCTGCCACTTTTTAACTCTCTCTTTCTTATCGAATATCCAAAATACGGTAATCAAAGTTTCCGTCTGGTGCTTCCACTGTGACTGTCTCGCCTACACGTTTCTTCAAAATAGCCATGCCAAGTGGAGATTCATTGGAAAGCTTTCCTTCCAGAATATTGGACTCAGTAGAACCAACGATCTTGAATGTATTTACCTCATCCATATCGATATCCAGAATAGATACCTCAGAACCAAAGTTTACAACACCCTGCTCTACTTCTTCTTCGTCAGCAACCTCTGCATACTTCAGGATCTTCTCGATTTCTTCGATGCGAGCCTCGATATCTCTCTGCTCGTCCTTTGCAGCATCGTACTCGGCGTTCTCTGACAAGTCTCCTTGCTCTCTTGCTTCTTTGATCTTCTGTGCAATTTCCTGACGTCTATTTACCTTTAAGTCCTGTAACTCGTCCTCTAACTTACGAAGACCTTCTCTAGTCAACAGATTTTTCTTCTCAGCCATCTCTATTTTCCTTTCTTTCACGACATACTTGCCCAGACTTCTTCCGAGCATACATGCTTGAATTATATCGGATATTCCGTCATATGTCAAACGTGATTTCTACTGATTTACCAATATTTTTCTTCCCCTTGTATACCTCTTATTGTGCAAAAAATCCGCAAAGCCATTTCTGACCTTGCGGATTCACATTTTTCTTTCCACTATTATTTCGCTTTACAACATCCGATTAGTGATGAAACAGACGGATTCCTGTAAATGCCATAACCATATCGTACTTGTCTGCACACTCGATGACAAGATCATCACGTACAGAACCACCCGGCTGTGCGATATACTTCACACCACTCTTCTTTGCACGCTCTACATTATCAGAGAATGGGAAGAATGCATCAGAACCAAGTGTTACATCAGTATTTCCATCGAGCCAAGCACGCTTCTCCTCACGTGTAAATACTGGTGGCTTTACCTTGAAACGCTTCTGCCATTCGCCCTCGCGAAGTACATCCTCATACTCATCACCGATGTAAACATCGATTGCATTGTCACGGTCTGCACGTCCAAGCGAATCTACAAACTGCAAATTCAGAACCTGTGGTGCCTGACGGAGATACCAGTTATCTGCCTTCTGTCCGGCAAGTCTTGTACAATGTACACGGGACTGCTGACCGGCACCGATACCGATTGCCTGTCCGTTCTTCACATAGCATACAGAGTTTGACTGTGTATATTTCAGAGTGATCAAAGCAATCTTCATATCGTTCTTTGCAGATTCTGGAAGATCCTTGTTCTTTGTCACAATGTTTGAAAGCAGTTCATCGTTGATTGGAAGCTCATTTCTTCCCTGCTCAAATGTGATGCCATATACCTGCTTGTGCTCGATTGGAGCTGGTACATACGAAGGATCAATCTGAATAATATTGTAATTGCCCTTTTTCTTCTGCATCAGAAGCTCAATTGCCTCATCTGTGTAGCCCGGCGCAATCACACCATCGGATACCTCACGCTTGATCAGTCTTGCTGTATCCTTATCACACACATCAGAAAGTGCAATGAAATCACCGAAGGAAGACATACGGTCAGCGCCTCTGGCTCTCGCATAAGCACATGCCAGCGGAGAAAGCTCGCCGAGATCGTCTACCCAGTAGATCTTTGCCAATGTATCATCAAGCGGAAGTCCCACAGCCGCACCCGCCGGAGATACATGCTTGAAGGAAGTTGCTGCCGGAAGTCCGGTTGCTTCTTTCAGCTCCTTTACAAGCTGCCAGCCGTTAAATGCATCCAAAAAGTTGATATAACCCGGCTTGCCATTGATCACCTTGACTGGAAGCTCGCTTCCATCCTCCATGTAGATACGAGATGGTTTCTGATTCGGGTTACATCCATACTTAAGCATAATTTCGTTTGCCATGATTTTTCATCCTCCGCTTTCTTAGACTCTGTCGTATTTATTGATAATCTTTGATGTTGCCTTACCTGTCTCGATATCGATATAGCGAACAAACAAAGATACCTTGTTATCCTCATTCAAAGAGTTCCACAGCATATCGGTAAATGCATCCATATCATCCGGGATTGCAACCAGCTTCGGCTCACCCTCAAAGCTTGGAAGTGGATTGCCATCACCCATATAGGTGTGAATGAAATGTCCGGTTCCCGGAAGTGGATTTGTATAAGAGAATGTAAATCTCTCACAGCAATCCGGATTTCCGTCTGCGGATTTTAAGATGGACATTGCATAATTATACGAACCATTCTCCACATGCATGATACCGGAAATACGTGGTGTATAATTTGGTGCATCATCCTCATATTCTCGCGTGCGTAAAGACTGCTCAAATGTCTGCTGCTTATCCATCAGCTCGTAAATCGTATCGGTCTGATCTCCATTTGTCACAATCGTCTTGTTGCCTAATACACGCACTGGTGCATAGATGATCAGATGTGGATCAGTCAGCTTGGAAGGATCTGCTGCCTCTGTTCTTATGCCATCCTCTGTCTCTGTAAATACACGGTTCCGTGAATTCACGCTGCGTCCCATAATGAAATATGCAGTTACCGCTTTCTTGCCACCCTGTGACTTTCCAATCACGATACCTCTGCCCGGGTACGCGTTACCCTTCAATTCTTCTTCCAATGAAATCATCTTCACGCTCTTCGCTCCTCCTCTTGAATGTTTATCTAATAACAATTTGGCAATACCAACAATTTTATACGTCACAGACATTACATGATTCTACGCAGACACGCTCTCGCTCACTTCCACACGCAGCAGACACTAAACTCCCTGCACCTTCATACTTTCGGTGCAGCTCGTTAAGTGCTGGCGTGTTCCAATGGTCTGCTTACGAATCAGTAAATGCCTGTGACGTAATATACTCATTTATTCATTGCCAAATTGTAATCCACCTATTCATTTTTCAATCCGTCTTCGCTCAGGTTACCTTGTGAGCCGAGTTAGTCTGCGCCGTTGGTAACATCCCCGCTTCCATCTAAGGAAATCGGGTTACCAAGTACAGTCGGCTCCGGTTTGATAAATGTCATAACAAAGTCCTTGCTGATTGCCAGATACTCGCGGATATTCCGGATGGTCTGTCCACCGTAGTTAATCGGTGCTGCCGCCACTCCATATGCATCCATACCGAGATTCTTGGCATTGTAGACCGCACGTGTCAAATGATATTTCTGCGTGACGATCACAACTTTTTCCGCGCCAAAGATTGCTCTGGCACGGTACATACTCTCATAAGTAGAAAATCCCGCATGATCCAGGAAAATATCCTCCGACGGAACGCCCTGCTTGATCGCATAGTTCTTCATGACACTGACTTCGTTATAATATTCGCTGCCGTGGTCACCACTCATCAGTATCTTCGGTGCACAGCCTGCCTTGTAAAGTGCAATCCCCTCATCCAATCGATCCCGCAACATCGGACTCGGTGTATCTCCATTCTTTACAGATGCCCCTAGAATGATAATACAATCCACATCCGAAAGTGCAGTTGCGTCCTCCTCTTTCAGCAGACGGGGATTCACATCATGTTTAACATAGATATAGATTCCTGTCAACCCAAGAAGGATCAGCAGCGCACACGCAATCAGGAACACAAATATATTCCTGATTGCCCGCACAAATCCGCCTTTTTTCTTATCTGCTTTTTTCTTACTCATATCTTTCTGCCATTATTTCGTCGTCTTTTTTTCTACTGACTTATTTTCTGTGGAAGTCCTTGCCACAGCCGCTTTCTTTGCTATGGCTGGCTTCTTGTCTACATAATCGTATCTGAATACCATCATGGAAAGCGGTGCGATATCAATGCTGATCGCATACGGCATACGATCACACTTTTCTTCAAATGCCTTTACCTTACCGTTTTTCGTACCGGAACCGCCGTAGATCTTCGCATCCGAATTGATGATCTCCTCATACTCGGTCAGGCAAGGCACTCCAATCCAGTAATCCTTACGCTCTACCGGAACGAAATTGCATACGAACAACAACTGATCCTTCACCGTCTTTCCACGACGCACAAACGCGATAATACTTGTATTTGCATCATCGACCTTGGTCCATTCGAATCCCATCTGATTGTTGTCATTGTAGTAGCATGCGTCATAGGTTGTATACATATGGTTCAGATCTGCCACCCATTTCTGCATCTTCTTATGCAGAGGCTGATCTAATAAGAACCAGTCAAGACTTCTTGCCTCACTCCACTCACGAAGCTGTCCGAACTCCTGTCCCATGAACAAAAGCTTCTTGCCCGGATGTCCATACATAAATCCATAAGCCGTACGCAGGTTTGCGAACTTATCCATTTCTACACCCGGCATCTTGTTGAGCATGGAGCACTTGAGATGTACGACCTCATCGTGTGAAATCACAAGCACATAATTCTCTGCATATGTATATGACAGGCTGAATGTCAGTCGGTTGTGATTAAATGAACGGAAATACGGATCCATCTTCATATACTCTAAGAAGTCATTCATCCATCCCATATTCCACTTGTACAGGAATCCAAGTCCCTTCATGCTCGCCGGTGCTGTAACACCTGCCCATGCCGTAGACTCTTCTGCGATCAGGAACGCGCCAGGATTGCGCTCTTCCATAACCGTATTGATCTTGCGGAGCAGTTCGATTGCATCGTAATTCTCATTTCCGCCATCTTTATTCGGCAGCCACTGTCCATCCTGCTTTCCGTAATCCAGATACAACATAGAAGCGACCGCATCCACACGCAATGCATCCACATGGAACTTCTCCACCCAGAACAACGCATTGGCTGTTAAGAAGTTAGAGACCTCATTTCTTCCAAAATCAAAGATATAGGTTCCCCAGTCCGGATGCTCGCCGCGTCTTGGATCCGGATGCTCATAAAGCGGCATGCCATCGAATCTTCCAAGTCCATGCGCATCTCTCGGGAAATGTGCCGGTACCCAGTCTAAGATCACGCCGATGCCATTTGCATGCATGTGATCTACAAAATACATGAAATCCTCCGGCGAGCCGTAACGGCTGGTCGGTGCATAATAATTCGTTACCTGATAACCCCATGATCCATCAAATGGATACTCTGCAATACCCATCAGCTCGACATGGGTGTATCCCATCTTCTTTACATAATCGCAGAGCATCTTTGCAAGCTCACGGTAGGTATAGAATCCAAAATCTGAATCCTCAATTTTCTTCTTCCACGAACCGAGGTGGCACTCATAAATTGCCATCGGCTTTTTCAGCTCGGTCTCACGCGTCTGCTGCTTCCGGTTCTCGATCCAGTCCGTATCCTTCCACTTATATCCGGTCAGATCCGCAACGACATTCGCATTGTCCGGTCTTACCTGACACTGGTTTCCATATGGATCTGCCTTGTATAAGATTTCACCGTCTCTTGTCAGAATCTGATATTTGTAGACAGCCCCCGGAGCTACATCCGGGATAAACAGCTCATAGATACCGGAGGTCTGCATCATCTGCATCGGGTTGAGTGCGCCATCCCACATGTTAAAATCACCTACGACACTGACACGTCTCGCATGCGGTGCCCATACTGCGAAGTATGTTCCCTTCACACCATCGATCGTCATCGGATGCGCACCAAACTTTTCGTAGACATCATAGTGCTTGCCCTCTGCAAAAAGATATGTGTCAAACTCTGTGATCTGTGAGTCAAACGCGTATGCATCGGCAGTCACAACCGTTGTACCATCCTGATAGGTTGTCTCGATGCGGTATTTTGTTCCCTTATATTTCTTCTTTGCACTGTAAAATCCATAGAAGCCCTCTGCCAGGCACTCCATCTCCTCACGGTTTTTGCCTGTCGGAGATACGACGCAGACTTTCTCTGCATATGGACGATATACGGTGATCACCTGTCCATCGCCATAAACATGGTTTCCAAGCAGATGCTTCGGTGCATTGATAACCCCATTTTTCAATTCATCGTACAAAATCCAGTTTACCCAATCTTCCAGTCGTTTGTTCATATTTTGTAACCCTCCTTAAAAATATCCTTCTCTAAATCTAAAACCGGTGTGGCCGCCCCGCCAGACGGACACACACACGAATCATCACAAACACAAAAATCTCCGCTGCAACTATGCCAAGATATAGCAACGCCAGATTCCTTGCAAAGGTTTCCGGCAGAATCTTACACAGCACATCTCCGGAAGAAAAATAACCATAATCGCCACGGAATATCATATTCCGAAGTCCTGCATAGACCTCTCTTTTTGATGTCACGATCCGCAGCATCAAAAGCGCCACCAGACACGCGCCGCCTGCACTTCCATAAAAACACGGCATCGTCTCCCGCCTGCGCCAAAGCCTGCGAAAACTGTATATCATCCCAACCAGCGATGCAAGGGATAAAATCCATGCGAACCGGTAATACCCTTTCAATCGGTTCAGCTGATGCACATTTTCGTCCGATAATTCATATCCTGCAATCCTGTATTTTCCTGTAAAAAAACGACAATACGAATCTGCAATCTGTCCGTAGTAAAGCTCTGCCTCTGCCTTGCTGATCTCCACGGTCACACCGTTACGGTAGTCCGTCGAAGACAGCCGGTACACACTTCGGTTAAACGCCAGCAGGCACACAGCAAAGCTCAAAATAAACACCGCAATGCAGACACTCGCCAGCCATTGAAACTTTCTATATTCTTCTCTTTTCATAATAATTGATTACTATCTTTTTCCTGTAAAATCTTAAAAACCTATAAGCTTATTTATTTTACCATTTCCGCCCTGCAAAGTAAAGAAACCATTTTATAAATGCGTCCAATATCGCTGGAATTCTGCGTCATTTTTGCCTTGCGTCATATGCTGTTTTCCTCTATAATAATAGTAGTTTTTTTATACAGCATGAGGTGGTGGGGCGATAATGGCATCAAGCAATTTTGTAAATGGAAATGACGTGGCTACATTTGTCTTGGAGACAGATGCACCATACAATATTTTAGACTTTGACCAGGGGCTTTGTACAATGACCGGATACTCTCCGCGTGAATTGTCCAAGAAGATCTGTACCCTGGATAATCTGTTATATGTGGAGGACTTCACAGAAGTGATCGCCTCCATGAACTATCAGTTAAGTATCTCGAATCTGATCAGTATCCAGCATCGGATCGTGACAAAGAGCGGTACGGTTCTGACGGTGCTTTGCAACGGACAGGCATTTTCTTTGAACGATGGTCGTGACGTATTACAGTGCGTTTTTACCGATATCACGAATCTGGAAAATGCAGCGAACGAGACCGTCCGTGCCAAGACCGATCTGGAGATTTTCGCAAATACCGTTCCGAGCGGCGTGAGCAAGCATCTGCTCGACAACAATCTCTCTCTTTTATGGGCAAATAATTTCTTTTATGATATGTGCGGCTACTCTGAGCATGATTACAAGGAGAAGTTCGGCAAGAGCACACTGCAGCTCGTATTGAGTGAGGATCTGGCGCTTGTGATTGACGCACTCGCTGACCTGACGGAAAACGAGGAGAATTCCAAGATCATGAACTTCCGTATCCAGTGTGCGGATGGCAATATCAAATGGGTCAATGCAGTCATCGCCCGCTCCGGTTCCGAGGAACAAGGCTTCCCGGTTGTAAACCTCGTTATGTCAGATATTACAAGTCTGAAGATTGCAGAGACAAAGGCAATGCTTGAAGAGCAGAAATATCTGATCATCTCTGATATCTCTGAGGAACTTCCTTACGAATATGATATTGCAACCGATACGATCACCTTTGCCGAGAAGTTCAACCATATCTTTGAAGGTGAATCTGTGATTGAGAACCCGACCGAAAATATGCTCAAGATGGGACTCGTCTCTTACGATACACAGTCCGCGATCGAGGAGCTGTTTTATCTGGCAAAAGCCGGCACAGAATATCATTCGACAGAGTTCAAATTAAATACGAAAAATGGTGGTTTCCAGTGGTACTTCTCCACATTCTCCACCATCTACGACGAGGAGGGAACGCCGCTTCGTGTCGTTGGTCTGCTCCGGAATATCCATGCCCAGAAGGTGGAACAGCAAAAGCTGCTGATCCGTGCAGAGACCGATCAGATGACCGGACTTTACAACAAGGCGACAACCGAGAGCAAAATTCAAGCATCCCTGCGTGAACTAAACGGAAACAGCTATCAGGTTCTGATGTTGGTCGATATTGATGATTTCAAGAAGATCAATGATACATTTGGACATTTGAAGGGTGACGAAGTCATCGTCGACATTGCAAAGGCGCTGCAGGAATTCAAAGGCGATTACGGCATTGCCGGGCGTCTCGGCGGCGACGAATTCTGCGTATTTTTATCCAATGTGTTAGATACCCAGCTTGCAAGCGAAAAAGCCGTTATGATCGCCGATCGTCTGCGTGAGCTGTACCAGCACGATTGCAAGGTCACACTCAGTATCGGTATCGCCGCAACGAACCAGCAGATTCCATATAACGTCCTGCTGGAAAATGCAGATACTGCCCTGTATCAGGCGAAGTTAAACGGCAAAAACGGCTACTTCTTCTATGCCGATGATATGGAACGTGGGAAGTACGAAAATGATCGTTCCGAGCCGACAGCAAAAGAAACAGGAACCTCTGCTCTTCTGGATTCCCTGCTTTCTACACTGTTTGCCAGCACCAACACCTACACTGCGATCGAACAGGCAATGGCAATCGTAGGCGAGCACTACGCCATCGACAAGATCAGCATCTGGGAATACAGCTACAACAAGAGCTTCGTTGACTGTACGCATCAATGGTGCAAAAAGGGAATCAACAACGATATGACGCTCCGCCAGCATACGCCTGCTGCGATTCTGGAGGAATTATCTGCGATGGGAACGGACGGCATTACCTATTCCTCCGATACATCTTTGATCAAGACAAACACCGCAAGCATGAACCCGTATGCGGAAGGCATCCGCAAGCTCATGCAGTGCGATATCAATACAAACGGCAAACGGATTGGCTTTATCAGCTTCTATTCCATGGACAAAGACGTCACATGGAACGCGCAGACATTGACCGCATTTAAGCAGATCTTCCGCCTGTTCGGAGAAGCGATCAAGACAAAACAGGCAAACCGCTCGATGTCATTGTTGCGAGATGACACGATCAAGGCGTTTGATCTCGTACAGAATCCGATGGTCGTTGTCGACAAGGATTCCTACGACGTCATGTATTTCAACGAATGTGCGCGGGAATATTTCCCAAAACTTGCTTTAAACAGCAAATGCTACGCCTGCCTGCAGCAGGAAAGCGGGCCTTGCCGTGATTGTCCTGTACATAAGATCTCTGACAGTAATCCGACTGTTGGCTGCATCAAGCACAATCGCACGCTCGACGAGCCGCTGGACGTCCATATGACAACGATCAACTGGAGTTCCGGCAGCCATACATTTTTGATTTCAACCTCCGCACACAAGGAGACAAAGGCAGAACAGCTCCGCAAGGAACTCGAGCAGAACATCAACATCGAAAAGCGCATTGCCGAGGCTTCTTACCGCGATATTGTAACCGGATATGGAAACTTCGAGAAGTTCAAGGTCGATGCACAGGCAATCTTAAACGACAACCCGGACACCGATTATGTTATGTTCTACTTTAACATCAAGAACTTCAAATACATCAACGAAACCTATGGTCATAATGTGGGCGATCAGACGCTCAAGGCAGTCGCAGATGTATTGAACAAATATATGCAGGAAGGTGAGACATTTGCCCGTGTCATCAGCGATACTTACATCATGCTGATCCACTACAAGGCAGAAGATCAGTTTATGTCCATCTTCAACAACATCAAGGCAGAGGTGCATGATGCATGCCTTGCCATTCAGGATCGGTTCGTCGTAGACTTCACGACCGGAATTCTGATTATCGACGAAACAATGCACAGCTACAGCATCAACCGCTTAGTCGACCGTGCAATGATGGCTGGCAAGTCCATCGATGCTTCAACCGGCGTATCGTATGCATTCTATGATGACGAGTACCACAAGAAGGTATTGAACGATGCACAGCTTGAGAACAGCATCCACGGTGCCCTTGAGAACAACGAATTCTGTGCATATGTACAGCCAAAGTACGATATTGCATCGAAGAGCCTGATCGGTGGGGAACTTCTGGTGCGCTGGTTATCTCCTTCCAAGGGATTTTTGGAACCGGCAGCCTTTATCCCATCCTTCGAGAAGAACGGTTTCATCTATCAGATTGACTGTTTCATGCTCGAGCAGGCTTGTAAGTCCATCCGCCGGTATCTCGATTCCGACATCTACGTCATTCCGTTCTCCGTGAACCTGTCACGGGTAACGCTGGCGCATCCGGACTTCCTGTCGAAGGTACAGGAGATCGTCGAGAAGTACTACATTCCACATCATTATCTGGAATTCGAAATCACCGAGAGTATTTTCTCTGAGAATTACTCACAGATGATTGATGTGTTGAACAAGCTGAAATCGATGGATTTCATCATCAACATGGACGATTTTGGAACTGGCTACTCTTCCCTTACACTGCTCAAGGATCTGCCGATCGATGTCATCAAGCTTGACCATGATTTCTTGTCCCGGTCAACGACAAACGACAAAAATGCAATCAGCATCCTGCGCAGTATCATCGAGATGGCACACACCCTCGATATCCGCGTTGTCAGCGAAGGCATCGAGACTGTCGAACAGCTGGAAATGCTCAGTTCCATCAACTGTGAAATCGGTCAGGGCTTCCTGTTTGCAAAACCTATGCCAATCGCAGATTACGATAAGATGATCCAGGACTATTCTGCAAGCTAAAATTTAGGTTTTTACGGGTTTTTTCATCAAAAAGTATTGACAGAAAAATGGCTTTTTGCTATTCTATGGTTTGTGTGTGAACACAATTAGAAATTTTCACTGGTCCAATCTGTCTAGTGGTGTGGACGGATTGTTCGTGTCTTGACCAAAGTGATAATTATATAAACTTAAACTATTATAATATTTTATGGAGGTGTCAGGTTTGGCTAATATCAAATCCGCAAAGAAGAGAATTCTTGTTATCGAGACAAAGA
Source organism: Coprococcus hominis (ex Arizal et al. 2022) (assembly GCF_040094675.1). NCBI lineage: Bacteria > Bacillati > Bacillota > Clostridia > Lachnospirales > Lachnospiraceae > Coprococcus > Coprococcus hominis (ex Arizal et al. 2022). Next base: position 59,093 of record NZ_JBBNHG010000021.1, on the reverse strand, counting down.
CTTTAAGAAACAAAATGATCAAGTCTAAGATTAAGACTTTAGTTAAGAAGGTTGAGGCTGCTATCGAGGCAAACGATAAGGCTGCTGCAGAAGCTGCACTTCAGGTTGCTACATCCGAGATCAGCAAGGCTGCTTCAAAGGGAATCTACCACAAGAACAACGCTTCAAGAAAGATTTCCCGTTTAACACTTGCTGTTAACAAGCTTGCTTAATTATTTTATTGATAAATATATTTTAACCCAAAGAAAAAGACGCTTTCCGCGTCTTTTTCTTTTTCGTGTGTTTTCTTTTTTACTTTCCTGTCTGCAATGTATGTTTCTTCAGATAGCTGTGCAACACCCATTTTTCCGGGATTCGTTTTAACACAATCTGAATCTCCTCGTGCTTTGCAATCGGCTGTACTAAGATGCTGTAAAGTTGCGCATTGTTTGCACCCCAGATATCAGTAAAGATCTGGTCTCCGACAAACAACGTATTCGTCCGGTCAGTACCAAGCTTCTGCATTGCCTGCACATATCCTCTGGCTGACGGTTTTCCTGCCTTATATACATAAGTTGCTCCAACCTGTTCATTGAAGGATTTTACACGTTCCTCATCGTTATTTGACACGAAGCAGACACCATATCCCATATCCTTTAATTTCTGTATCAATGCCTTTGCACGCGCATTGGCAGGTGCATCATGTTCCACCAGTGTATTGTCAACATCGAACAGTACCGCGCGGTATCCTTTGTCATAGAATGCCTGAAAATCAATATGATAGGTACTGTCGTAATATTCGTTTGGAAAAAATCTCTGAAACATATCGTGTTCTCCTAAGTCTTTATTCGTCTGTTTTCTAATACCGGTTAGACAGTTTATTCCGCATGAAAAAATTCATACACATTCTTCGCAACGGACTCTGGAATTCCCGGCACTTCTGCAAGCTCGCTGATTGTCGCTTCCCTGATCTTCCGTATCTCACCGAAATATTTGAGCAGCTGCTTCCGCCGATTCTCACCTACCCCCGGTATCTCATCGAGCACGGAATGTACCTGATTTTTGCTGCGGAGCTGCCGGTGATATTCTATCGCGAAGCGGTGCGCTTCATCCTGCAGTGCCGTCACCATCAACATCGCTTCACTGCCCTTCGGGAACTTCACTTCCACATTATTATAATACAAGCCTCTTGTTCTGTGGTTATCATCTTTTACCATACCACACACTGGAATGTCAAGCCCCAGGCTATCCAATACCATCAATGCAACGTTTACCTGTCCTTTACCACCATCCATCATAATGACATCTGGCAAAACATCCATCTTCTCATCTGTGAATCGTCTCGACAGCACTTCCTTCATGGATGCATAATCATCCGGACCCGTTACCGTCCGCAGCCGGAATTTACGATACGCATTCTTCTTCGGCTTTCCCTGTTCAAACACAACCATCGACGCCACTGACAATACGCCAGAGATATTGGAGATATCAAACGCCTCCATCCGGTTCGCCGACGGAATTCCAAGAAGCTCCGCAATCTCATTTGCCGCTCCGATTGTCCGCTTCTCCTGCCGCTTCACACGTTCCATATCCTGCGCTAGTACCAATCTCGCATTTTCTGCCGCCAGATCCAAGATCTTTTTCTTGTCTCCCTTCTGCGGCACAACAATCTGCACCTTCGATTCGCGCCGTTCACTCAAATACGCCTCTAAGATTTGCTGTTCCTCCGGCACTTCCGGAACCAGAATCTCTCTCGGCAGATACGGTGTCCCCGAATAAAACTGCTTGATAAATGCCGCCAGCACCTCTGACAACCGTTCCTTGCTGTTGCCATTCATATGATGATTTTCCCGTCCAAGCAGTTTACCATCCCGCACGAAGAATACGGTCACGACAATATCCTTGTCGTTCGATGCACACGCGATAACATCCCGATCTTCACCAGACGCCTTATTCATCTGCTGCTTATCCTCGATATGCCGGATACTCTCGATCAGATCCCGCGTCTCAGCCGCTTTCTCAAACTCCATTTCTTCCGCCTGCGCCCGCATCTGCTCCTGAAGTTCCGTCAATATCTCCTTGTAATTTCCATTCAGGAACGACAACGCCGCCTGCACCTGTCTGCCGTAATCCTCCTGACTGATCTTCCCATTGCAAGGTGCCTTACACTGCCCGATCTGGTAATACAGGCATGGGCGATCCTTGCCGATATCCTGCGGCAGTCTGCGGTTGCATGTACGCAGATGATAGAGCTTATTGATCAATTCCAGGATATCCTTGACTGCCCGTGCATTGGTGTATGGTCCGAAATATTTGGAATGATCCCGCTTCATAGAATGGCTGTATAAAAACCGTGGGAAAGCTTCCTCCACCGTCACGCGGATATACGGATAACCTTTGTCATCCGTCATCATCGTGTTATACTTCGGGCGGTACTCTTTGATCAGATTGCATTCCAGCACAAGTGCTTCCATCTCAGAGCTTGTCACGATATATTCAAAATACGCGATCTGCGACACCATTTTGGCAATCTTTGCAGATCCTCCGTGTCCATGTCCGGTCTGAAAATACTGCCGCACCCGGCTGTGCAGACTCACTGCCTTTCCCACATAAAGGATATCATCATTCTTGCTGTGCATGATATAGACACCCGGACTTTTCGGAAGCTTTTTCAGTTCCTCCTCCACGTCGAATATATACTGACTTTCCTCCGCGTTGTGGCTGGCACGATAAATATTCACATTGATTCGTTGTCTCTTCTCTGCCATGTTTCGATTGACTCCTGTTCTTTGCAGGTATTCAGAATAAAATTAGGAGGTATCCGTAAGATACCTCCCACTTTATAATAAAGGTTTTTTGTGGTCTGATTATAAAAGATCTGCACGAAGCTTCTTGATCACCGTCAATGTCTTGTTACGAAGCTCTTCTGCTTCATATAACTGCAGCATAGAGTTCTTATCCAGCTTTGCATCTACAACGGAATTCAACCAGTCATTTACATACGCCTGTACATACTTTACATTTGCATCGGACTTGTCCTTCAATGTCACGATGATGTTGTTCAGGTTCTCGATCACGGTTGGCTGAAGTGTTGTATTATTGTTCTGTGTCTGTGCACCCTCATCAGATAACTCGATAACCTTACCAGTCTTTGTGATGATAACCTTCTTGTTCGGAGAGGATTCTGAACGAGAAGAGCTTCCACCCTTTCTGTCAAGGAGCTTTTCTACTACCTTGATCAGGCATACAACACTGTATGTAGCTTCCTCTGGTGTCTGCTGATCATTTCCCTTGTCCTCATACTGGTTCCACAGCCACTCAGACTTCAGGAGCATCTCCTCTATCTTTGTGTCAGACAACAGCTTCTGCAGATCTGGATCCATCGCAGGTCCAGAATTCTTACCAAAGAACTTACCGCCAGACTGTGGTGCCTCTGCCTTCTTGTACTTTGCAGGAACTACAATCTCTGCGTAGGTCTTAATCAACTGCTTTTCAGCTACCTTTGGATCATAGTTATTATTAATAATATTGATTCTACCACTGTTCAAACCGTTGCAGATCATATCCTCTGCTGTCATAAATACGAGTGCCTTCTGGCGATCATCAATCATCTGCTTGATCTCGTAGTTTGTCTTAGACTTCTCAAGGATAGAATTCTTACGAACCTTAAACGCCTTAATCTTCTCCTTTACACTGAAGAACAGCTTGAGCAGAGAAGGATTCGCGTTAACATAATTTCCAATCCATGTAAGCTCTACATACTGATGCTCAATCTTGTTTGAGATCTCATATACATTGTAGCCATCAAAGATAACATTCAACGTTGTATAGAGTAAATCGAGAATCTCGTACTTTTCTTCCCATGACTTGTTGGAATTGTCCTGATTTACCAGATCCTTGATTCCACACTCATAGAACACCAGGTTATACTCGTACAAGCCTTCGAAGATATTGTGCTTGTCACTTAAGGAAGCACCTGCGCCAAGAATCTGCAGATTTTTCTTCATATTTGGCTCGTTCTCGATATAGAGATATACCTTTCTTACAAAGGAAGATACCTCTGCGATCAGTGTATCAATACGCTTGTTATAGATCTCCTGCTTAGAGATTGCATTGATCACACTTCTGCTCAGCACTGTTGTATCGGCTGCCGAATTCGTGTTGCGGATCAATTCCTTGAAGCTCTCATAGACTGACATATTGTCGATTGGAATATACTCTGCATTCAATCCATAAAACTCAAATGCCTTGTTGTATTCCTTGTTGTGAATATATGCGTTGAACAGTCCGATTGAGAACTGAATCTTATAATCATTTCCTACATGTGGGTCTTCTACTACATAATCAAACAATACTTCCAGATTGTTCATATATGCATCCGAATTTGCATTGTCCGCCGGAAGTCCCATCTCCATGATAACGTTGATCAGATCGAGATAACCCATAATTGCCTTATCAAAGTTCTTCGGTCTGTCATCATCCTCTAAAATCTGATAGCTCAGATTGATCAGCAATGGTGCAATACGCTCACCGATCAGACGCATCGCATCACCGAAGCACTCTCTCTGATACAGATAGATCAGCCAGATGCTGTAACGATAAATACCGGATGTGCTGATTGGAGCATCCACATCCAACGGATCGATATCGCCATATACAAACTTGAATAATGGTTCAATCCACTCTTCAATCTCATAACGTCCTGTCGCCTTGATGTTGGTGTCTACGAACTCACCCAACTCGTAAAGCTTTGTACACTGTGTCTTTACATCGTCATCAACCATCATATTCTTGAGGTCAAAATTACTATCCTTTAAATAGTCAATAACCAATGCATAAAATCCATCTTCTACCTGCTCATTCAGGAAACGAATCAACAGTCCTTTGTTATTTGATGCCGCAATTGTAAGGACATTGCTGTCTGATTCTGCGGTAATATTTGCTGGTAATGCCATTGCCATATACCCCCTTGTAATTAAATTTCACTACTTCGATTTTATAACAAAATACGAGGCAAAGTCAACCTTCGATTTGTCAATAATTCATAATTGGCATTGTGCATAATTGACAAAGCGTTTTCGACAAATGGAAACCTATTTTTTATCAAAATTGTACAATATTTCACAAATCATCAGACCTCAAAGCCTGCCATCCGAAGGATTGCCCGCGCATTTGTCGTTGTACATCTGCCATCGCGGATCTTATAGTCAAACCGCAGCTCATCTCCCTCATAATATTCCTGAAAATGATAGTTTACCGCCGGTGTCTGGTTCTTATCTGTAATGCTGCAAAGCTCAAAATCATGTGTAGAAACAACCGTCATGCAACGGCTGCCTGCGAGCTTCGTGATAACCTCCTTCGCACCGACGATACGGTCTGCGGAATTGGTTCCCTTGAAGATCTCATCGATCAGACAGAGCATTGGTTTTTCCTCTTTGCGGTAGACAGCCATCTCCTTGATGCGTAGAATCTCCGCATAGAAAGTGGAGATACCATGCGCCACATCGTCCTTTACCCGCATAGATGTAAAGATGCGCATATAAGATGCCTTCAATGTTTCTGCACAGACTGGTGCACCAAGATAAGCAAGTACCAGATTGATGGCAACCGTTCTTAAAAAGGTTGTCTTTCCAGACATATTTGATCCCGTGATAATCGTGATACCAGAGCCAAGTGTTACATCGTTGCCCTGTGCCTGATCTGGCAACAGCAATGGGTGATACAGATTCGTTCCCTCCAGATGCACCTCTGTCTCCGTATAATCAATCTGCCCTTCTCCAGTCTCCCGTACCATTCCCAGCACAGAAAAGCTCATCAGATCTTCCAGCTCCGCAATCATATCCGAGCATCCAGCAACCTGCGTTCCATATGTTTTCTTCCACCGGGAAACAACCGCTGCAAGCTGATAGTCCCACAAAAGAAGTCCACATAAGATCTGGTGTACCAATGGATTGAAGGAAATATTATATGCCTGGCTGATTGCTTTTAGCTTATGATATGCCCGGACCGCTCCGGTCGCCCCGCCTGCGCGCTGCTGCATCCTGGCAAGGACTTCGCTCTGAAATGCCTGTTCTGCGACCAAGGAGAGCATCACTTCGTATTCTCCGCTCACGGTACTTGCATAATAAACCGGCTGAATGATACCGTCCGTCATGAACTTGGTCAGCCACGAAATGACAAGCAATGCCAGAAATCCAGCAAGTGGATATCCATAGGAAATCGTGCCAGTCAGGAACAATACCAGACTCGCAATCTCACAAACCGGCAACAAAAAACGCAATACATGTGCAAATGCCGGGAGCTTGCCCTGTGCCACGTCCCCGCAGAAATCTTCAAACGCTTCCGCGTCAAACTTTTCTTTTTCCGCTTCCATCCTGCGTCCGGCTGTCTCAAACTCTACGGCAAATTCCGGTTTCCCCGAAAGCTCTTTGATTGCAGCATGTCGCTGCTCCCGCTCCGCTTCCTCGATATACCGCGTTGTGAGATGGTCTGCAAATGTCTGTTTTCCCTTCTCTGTATGACAGACAGAAATCATCTGATACAGAGAATTCTCTCCAAGCAGATCAATATCTGCGGCAACACAATCGTCCTCGCGCAGATACACAGTTCCTTTCTCTTCAAACTTCCGCCATCCATCGGTAAAACGATTGCAATACCGCCGGCAGACCTCCCATTTTTCTGTAAGCATCTCCTGTCGTTCCGCTACAACACTATGCCATTTCACAAGTGCTACAAAGCCGATCAGGAACAACACACCGGCGATCACCAGAAGCGTCGCATATGATTTTTCTTTTTCAGTAATTCCAATGATCAAGCCCGCCGCACCGATTAAAAATGTCAGGATACGAAACGTGGAAATCCGGCTGAATAACCGGTCCGCCCGTTCCTTTTGGTTCTGATAATCCAGCGTCCACTGTTCAAACTGCTTTCGATTCTCATTTACTGTCATCATGCCCTTTTTCTTCCTCTTTTTCCTCTTTTTTTCTCGTGATTACCATCTTGAAAAAGATTGCTACAAACACGCCTGCCGCAATGATGCTCAGGATTCCTAATGTAGTTTGGTCTAAGAAAACCAATGCTATTCCAACAAGCGCAATCAAAATCGCACAGGTAAGGAAATTCTTCTCGGATTCTTTTAAATTCTTCATTTTATATTACCCTCCGGTCTTTTTACTACAATCTAGTCTACCATATCCCACAGTGCAAGGCAAAGAAATAATTCTAAACTTTCTGTGAACCACAGATTTTCATTTGCTTTTTATTATTGCATGTATTAGAATAGTCTTTATATAATCGTGGTAAAATATAGATAATTATGGAAAAGGAGATTCAGACATGGGTAAGTTTTTTAAAGGTGTCGTAAAATTTTCAGTTGCCGCAGCCGCAGTTGGTGGTCTGTGCTATGCGTTCAAGGACAAGATCAGAGAATCTAAGGTATATCAGGATAACAACGTTGATGAAAAGATCAACAAAGTAAAGACAACAATCAAGGACAAAATGCCAAAGATCTTTGATAACGAGGATGATATCGAAGAGGATGATCTGTTTGCAGATGATCTCGATCTTGAGATGGAAGATGCAAACCGTGATTACGTGACGATTAATCCAGATGATTCCGAGAAGTCAGAGGAAGCAGCTGCTGAGGAGCCTGTAGAAGAAGCAAAGGCTGAAGATGCTGACGCGGAGTAATTGCTGAGAATCCGGGAAATAGTATGGATGCTGCAATCGGCATCTTGCTCTGATTAGCGGTCGTCAAAGTGCACCGCATAAATGCGTGCATTTTCCTCGTTGCCATAACAAACAAAAAGTTCGATGAGACGATTCATGTTTCATCGAACTTTTTATTTTAGTTGTAAAGCGTAAATCCATGTTATGTATTGGCTTTGCACACTTGATCTATCTGTCTATTTTGCTGTCCGGTCTACAGTTTCACCAGCTTGCGCATGTCTTCATAAAATCCCGGGTACGAAATATCCACGCATTCAGCGCCGGTGATTTCTGTCTCGCCCTCTGCATTCATTGCAGCAACCGCAAAGCTCATCGCAACCCGGTGATCCAAATGGCTGTCGATCACTGCGCCGTGAAGCGGTCTGCCACCGCGGATGATCATACCATCTTCGGTCGCCTCGATATCTGCGCCCATCTTCTTCAGATTATCCACCATCACATCAATCCGGTTGGATTCTTTTACCTTCAATTCTGCCGCATCTTTGATGATTGTCTCACCATCTGCAAAGCAGGCAAGAATCGCAATCGCCGGGATCTCGTCAATCAGAGTTGGAATCACTTCTCCGCCAACAACACAGCCTTTCAGATCCGAGGTGCGAACTGTCACATCAGCAGTCGGCTCTCCGATCTCGCCAGATGTCTTCTCAACTGTCACATCCGCTCCCATATCCGAAAGCACACGCAGGATACCATCTCGTGTCGGATTGATGCCTACATTTTTCACCGTTACACAGCTGTTCGGTGTAATCGCAGCCGCTACCAGAAAATATGTTGCCGAAGATATGTCACCAGGCACAATTACTTTCTTTGCATACAGCTCGTCTGCTGGTTTTACATACACGCTCTTTCCTTCTGTACGGATATCCACGCCGAATTCTTCAAACATCAGCTCCGTATGGTTCCGACTTACTTCTGGTTCTGTCACAGATGTCTCGCCATCCGCATAAAGTCCTGCAAGCAGAATCGCTGATTTGACCTGTGCCGAAGCCACCGGCGAATCATAATGTATGCCATGCAAATTCGTTCCATGAATCTCAAGTGGTGTACAGTCATTTCCGCGTAAGCTCCGAATATCTGCACCCATCTGGGAAAGCGGCGTGATAATCCGCTTCATCGGACGTTTCTGAATCGACGCATCGCCATTGACCGTTGATACAAATGGCTGTGCCGCAAGGATTCCCGACATCAGACGTGTTGTCGTTCCGCTGTTTCCAACATCCAGAATCGAATCCGGTGCTTTCAAGCCTCTCAGGCCACGACCATGTACCAATACTTTGTCTCCGTTATTCTCGATCTCGACACCCATCTTACGAAAGCAGGCAATCGACGACAGGCAGTCAGCCCCTTGCAGGAATCCCTCTACCTCCGTGTTGCCCTTCGCAATCGAGCCAAGCATAATACTTCTGTGGGAAATGGACTTGTCTCCTGGTACTGTCACTTCGCCGGAGAGTCCATGAACTCTTGATAATTTCATAACCTTCTCTCTTTCTGCATGTCTAATATTATGTAATACGCATATTTAAGTCTTTTCAAATCCTGTATCTGTACACAGTTTTTGTTTTCATTTTCAAGTCTGAACGTCTCGCCATAAAAATCTACATCATTATAACACGGCTCATTTCCAGCAACAACCGATTTATGGATTGTTTTACACACATCCGCGGATTGTTTGCATATTAATTTACGTGTTATTTTGCCTCGATGCACATATAGGAAGCCGGATTACAATCACGGATTACATTTCTTACACGGGGTATATCCCATGTTTTCTAACTCCTCCACCGTTCCCTCATAGGTCTGCTTGTTTTTCTCCTTCATCTGGCTGACACTCGAACAAGTCGGACGATGAATCTTCTTCGTGTTTGTGTTCAAAATATAGGTCTGTGCCGTTTCATTTTTATTGTCCCCCATTAGTTCTGAATTCGGTGTTTGTTCCTGTATTTCAGATTCCCAGCTTGTTCCATCCGCATAGTTGATCCCAATTCCCGGCTGTACATTATAGCAGTACACATAAAAACAAATTCCAGCTCCCTCATCCTCGACAGACCATCCTTCCATCTCCACGCCGGAAGCAACCAGATTATCCCCTTCAAAAATCGGTGTCACCCGGTACAGCACATGATTTCCAGTCTCTTTTACATATGCATCTACCTTTTCCTCAAATGGAAGCATCCCATCCACATTCAGGTATCTTGTCCCGGTAATCAGGTTCTTCTCATTTGCATTTTCACCGGCAAGACAGTACGCAATCAGATGGCAGCGATTGTAGAGATAATTCCCGTCGATCAGATCATTATACTTCACCGTGTGCCAGCCGCTTGGACGAACATTTCCGATTGTGCCCCGTTCTTCCGTCGGCTGTAATTCCGGGCAGATATTCGCATACGCCTGCCCGCAGCGTCCAAGCGAATCCAGATCACTATATCGTTCAAACGCTTCCGTACTCTTCTTTTCTTCCTCTGTAAAATCCGGCATATTATTCTCAAGCTGGATATACGACGTTCCGTCGTAAGCCGGAATGTCAGCAAGCGAAACTGGATTTCCCGTCTGGATTGCACGCGGAAGCCCATTCTCCGATTGTGCATCTGGCTGCGAGTCTTTATCTCGCGCGTCAGGATTCTCCGTTATATCCTGCGCTTCTATGGCAGCCGTGGTCGAATCATCCGCGGCGGGTTGCCCGGCTACACATCCCGCGAACGAAAGCGCGATGAGCAAACTAGCTACCATATATTTCAGCGTTATTATAATCTTTTTCACTGCTTGTTTCTCTCCATATTCACTGCATGTTCTTATCCATGTTCATTGCATGTTCTTCACTAATCTGTTTTATCTTATGTTGCATATATAATACTACATCCATTATACGTTCCTTATTCCATATGCACAAGCTATACTTGGGCTTTTCCTGCTCTCTGCTGCTCCCCACGCCCACCGCGTGGGTTTTCTTCCCAGAAATTTCCTCTCTACGCCCATTTCGCCAACAAAAGTTTCCTCCCAGCCTTGCAATCTCACTAGGAACTCTCTATACTACATAAATGAACCACACGATTTCGAAAGGAGATCATCACATGAAAACTTTATTGCGTTTCTTACAGAACGGCAAAACCCAATTCCATGTTGCCGCCCTTGCTAAAGAATATTTAGATGCGCATAACTTCACACAGATATCCGACCGGGAAAATCTCACCGAGCTCGCCGCTGGCAGATACTACCTTGCCCCATTTTCTTCGATCGTGATTCCGTTCGTCAAAGGCGCACAGAGCACACAGGTGCGCATCGCCTGCGCCCATACGGATTTCCCGATGCTCAAGGTAAAGCCGAACCCGGAATTAAAAAAGCTGGGATATCTGCAAATAAACGTGGAACCATACGGTGGACTTATCAAGGAAACATGGTTTGACCGTCCGCTCGGACTCGCAGGAAAAGTTATCCTCAAGGGCGACACAAGCTTCCACCCGGAAGTCCGTCTATTCGATTCCCAAAAACCGGTTGCTATCATCCCGAACCTTGCTCCGCATCTGAAACGTGGCGGCAAAGAAGAAGAACTGGATGTACAGAAGGAACTGATTCCGATTGTAGATATGGTCGCGCCCGCAGCAGATTCCCATTTTCTGCTTTCTTATGTGGCAGAAAAACTAAACATCTCTCCAGATGATATTTTAGACTTCGATCTGTACCTGTACATCTGCGATGCACCAACGACCGTCGGTATGAATGATGCATTTGTGACAAGTCCGCGTATCGACAATATCTCTTCGGTCTGTGCCATCCTGGAAGGACTGGCAAGTGCAGAGCCTTCCAATACACTCTGCATCGGCGCACTTTTTGATAATGAAGAAATCGGAAGCCGCTCCAAGCAGGGAGCTGACAGCACATTACTCTCCGATATCGTAAAACGCCTGGCTGCAGGCAGCCAGCTTTCACTGATTGAAGATGGATTTTATCTGTCCGTAGACGTCGCACATGCCACACATCCAAATTACAACGAGAAATCCGACATTACCAATACAGTTCTGCTCGGAAAAGGTGCTGTCCTGAAATCAAGTGCCAGTCAACGTTATGTATGTGACAGTGAAGCTGGTGCCTGCATCATTGACCTGTGCAACACAAATGGAATTGCCCTGCAGCGCACCGTCAACCGTTCCGGCATGCCGGGCGGGCAGACGCTTGGTCCGATCGTATCCTCCTACCTGCCAATGCGCGCGTGTGATATCGGTATTCCGGTTCTTGCCATGCACTCTGCAAGCGAGCTGATGCACAAGGATGACTACACTGCTTTAGCTGATCTGATCACTGCATTTTTCACGTCACCATAGCAAAAAAGGCTGCCACATCTGGCAGCCTTTTCATTTCCAATCAATCTGTTTTTACATTCAATCTAGTATTTATAGATCAACCGTTTCATCCAATCTTCAATGATGGAATCATTTGCGTTGGATATAACTTCCTTTGTATTGGCAGGATCATCCGTGATGATTCCATCCACATCCAGTAGCAACAGATCCTTGATGTCCGACTCATTGTTTACCGTCCATGCATAAATCTTCTTTCCCTTTGCGTGAATCCGACTTACCATGTTGTTACTAATATACGTATGTTTGATGCTGAATCCATCGATTCCCTGCATGCCTGCAAAATCGCCAAATGCCATCGTCATAATATAGAGCGTTGAGATATCCGGATCCAGTTCCTTTGCCTCGCGTAACGCCGCGACGCTCTGCGAGCCAAGCATGCACTGATCCACAAAATCATATTCATGCAACAGATCCACAATGCCCTGCACATAATTCTGATCAGTATCTGCCGGTTTTAACTCAATATTCAAGAATACATCATTTTCCTTGGCAAAAATCAGCACTTCCTCCAACGTCGGAATCCGCGTGCCATCATACGACCGGTCATAGGAGCTTCCGACATCCAGCTTGCTGATATAATCATAATCCACTTCACCGACCTTACGCTTGACATTCGCGGTCCGGTTCAGACTTTCATCATGCATGATTACATACACGCCATCCGCCGTCTGTCGTACATCCAACTCAATAATATCCGCACCTGCTTCCACTGCCTTTTCAAATGCAGGCATTGTATTCTCCGGTGCATTTCCGGCATCCCCGCGATGCGCTGTTACCGATGCATTCGTCGGATATGCAATACGAAAGGACATGTAATTGTTGGTTGACAGATACACATAACAGCCATTCAGGATCAGACCGAACGCAACAATAGAAGCCAAAAATGTACGCTGCTTCTTCCGTGAACGGCTCAGAAGAATCTTCTCCTCCCGCTCCTGAATCTTATTTACATGGAGTTTCTTGAACTCCTCATAATCCATATCGCCTTCACGTTCATAGAAATGTGCGCAGATATATGCATGAATCAGCGGCGTTGCAACTATGACAATCAACACATAAAGAATCACCGTCGCGACACGGAAGATTGTATCAATCACTGTCACAACCGTTTTGTTCGGAATCAGGTTAAGTACAACCTTCGAGATTCCCGCTGCAAATGCACCTTCCAGCAGCACCGCAATGACGGCAATCGCCAGATTTAATGAAATGACACCGATCATCATAAGTAATACATGCCGTTTCATCGCCTGTTTACTCATACGGCGTGCCTGCTTATAATTGACCTTATACAGGACAAAATAGTTGAGCGTAAAAATTTCTTTGAAGAAGGTCAGGCAGAGCACAAGGTAGATGGCAAGCCCCCCCATCACTCCGAACTTATAATTCTTCAGAAAATGTGTCAAAAATTCCGGCAGCTTCAAGCCGAGCAACGTGCCTGACAATGTCAGCGAATATGTGAATGGCAGAACAAACAATACATAACCAAGTGTGAGCAGATTCTTCGGTGTCAGACTCCGGCAGGCATTTCCGATTCCATGCAGCAAAATATCCATCGGATTCAGCTTCTCGCGCCGCACCGACGCTTCCATACTGTAAATAATTCCCGACAGATTAATCAGTAGGAAAAATGCGATCAGAATCAAAATCAGCAGGAATGCCACATAGGTAATCGGCGACCGCATATACCGGTAGATCGTTCCGGATGACAGATACGAAACGCCTGCGATATCCATTGACACATTCAGCAGTCCATACATTGCCGGTGTCAGAATTGCCAATGACAATACCCGGTAAACTATCTCAAAAAAAGCAATGGAGGAAAAGTTATACCGTAGCATCTTCACTGCCTGCTTCAAACGACTCATAACTTTTTCCTCCATTTCTTTGTTAATCTTTATACGATTATACCATCATATATCGTATTCTATTTTCTTATCAACGCCATTCTCCAATTTTATAAAATCAACATAGCATCTCCAAATGAGAAGAATCTGTACTTCTCCTCCACCGCAATCTTATATGCTTCAAGAATCTTCTCGCGGTCATACAATGCAGAAACCAGCATCAACAATGTGGATTCCGGCAAGTGGAAATTCGTAATCAGGCGGTCAACCACCTTGAATTTATATCCCGGATAGATAAAGATATCCGTCCATCCACTGCAGGCACGCACATGTCCGTTCTCATCTGCAACCGTCTCGAGCGTACGCGTGCTCGTGGTACCAACCGATACGATCTTGCCACCATTTGCCTTCGTCTCATTGATCGTATTGGCAGCTTCCTCATCAATCACATAGAACTCACTATGCATATGATGTTCTAAAATATTCTCCACCTTCACCGGACGGAACGTACCAAGTCCGACATGCAAGGTCACTCTTGCAATCTTGATGCCCTTCTCTTTGATCTGCGCCAGAAGTTCCTTCGTAAAATGCAAGCCTGCCGTCGGTGCTGCTGCCGAACCGGTATGTGTTGCATAGACCGTCTGATAACGATCCTTGTCCTCCAGACGGTGTGTAATATACGGTGGAAGCGGCATCTGTCCAAGCTCATCCAACACTTCCTCAAAGATTCCTTCGTATTCAAAACGGATCAGACGATTGCCCTCTTCAACAATGTCGATGACCTCGCCGACCAATTTGCCTTCACCAAAGGAAATACGCGCACCTACACGTGCCTTTTTCCCCGGCTTTACCAGCGTCTCCCAGACCTTATCATCGTGGCGCTTCAACAGCAGCACCTCAATGGATGCCCCTGTATCTTCCTTGACGCCAATCAGTCTGGCTGGAATGACCTTTGTATCATTGATAACCAGACAATCACCCGGATTTAAGTATTCGATCACATCCGAGAAATGTCGGTGTTCGATTCCTCCAGTCGCACGGTTCAACACCATAAGCCGGGAATCGCTTCGCTTCAGGAGCGGATCCTGTGCGATCAGCTCCTGTGGCAATTCATAATTAAAATCACTTAATTTCATTTCGTTCATATTTATCTGCTCCATAAAATTCTGCACGCAGAACTATGCTATTATGCACGGATCTCGATGCCCATCTTCGAAAGCTCTGCAAGAAGCTTCTCTACGACTGGATTAACATCCGCATCCGTCAAAGTCTTTGTCTTGTCACGGAATACGAGAGAGTATGCAACAGACTTCTTACCCGGTGCCACCTGTGCGCCCTCGTAAACGTCGAACAGCTTGTAGCTCTCTAACATCTTGCCTCCACACTTCTTGATGACCTTCTCGATTTCGCCAACAAATACACTCTTATCTACAACCAGTGCCAGATCTCGTGTAACGCTTGGGAACTTCGCGATACCTTCGTACTTTCTGTCAAATGTCGTAAGCATTGTAACTGTCTGCATATCCAGAACTGCGACATAGACTTCCTTCTTCATGCCATAGTTTTCAACAACCTCTGGATGAAGCTGTCCGAGATAACCAACCGAAAGCTTGCCTTTCGTGATATTTGCCTGACGTCCCGGATGTAAGAATGGATGCTCAGATGTTGGCTCGTAGTTGATCTCCTTTGCAAATCCAAGCTTCTCTGTCAGCTCTTCAATCACACCCTTCAGATCGAAGAAATCGCCCTCGCCGAACATACCAAGTGTCAGCATCATACGCTCATCCGGAAGCTCTGTCAATGGAAGTGCCTTCGGCAGATATACATTTGCAAGCTCATACAGTCTCGCATGTTTATTTCTACGGTTATAGTTTGTAGAAAGGGATGTCAGCATACCATTTAACGGAAGCGTTCTCATGATAGAGAAGTCCTCGCCAAGTGGGTTCATGATCTGGATTGCCTTTCTATATACGGAATCCTGTGGGATGAGCAGCTTGTCAAATACCTTCGGACTCTCGAACGAATAATGCATAGCTCCAGAGAAACCATCGCCCTCGACAATATTTCTTACGATATCATTTACACGCTCTGCATAGCTCTTCTTACCTGCAGTGGACTCGCCGTGTGGCAGAGTCGTCGGAATATTTGCATAGCCATAGAAACGTGCTACTTCCTCTGCAAGATCTGCCATACATTTCAGATCCTGACGGAAAGTAGGGATTGTCAGCATATTTGTCTTCTCGTCATAACGAAGCTCCAGCTTCTTGAAGATGGAAAGCATAACATCAGAAGAAATGTCTGTTCCGAGCAGCTTGTTCATCTTCTCCGGCTCAAACGGAAGTACAACCTCCTTGACCGGGTTTGGATATACATCCACCATACCGTCCACGACCTTACCACAGCCAAGCTCCTCGATCAACTGGCAGGCACGATTGATTGCCTGTTCTGCCAAATTTGGATCAAGTCCCTTCACGAATTTTGCAGCTGCATCTGTCGCAAGACCGATTCGCTTTGTTGTGAGACGGATATTCGTACCGTCGAAGCAGGCTGCCTCGAACAGCAATGTCTTGATGTCATCCGTAACCATGGAATTTTCGCCACCCATGATACCGGCGATACCGATTTCCTTCTCGCCGTCACAGATCATCAGAACATCGTTGTCCATCTTACGTTCCTGTCCGTCGAGTGTCACAAATGTATCACCGTCATTGGCACGTTTTACAACGATTTTCTTGCCTGCGATCGTATCTAAGTCATACGCGTGCATTGGCTGACCGTACTCTTCCATAACATAGTTTGTGATATCAACCAGATTGTTGATGGAACGGATTCCCTGGGAAGCCAGTCTCTCACGCATCCATTTTGGGGAAGGACCGATCTTCAAATCTGTAACAACTCTGGCTGTATAACGCGGGCACAGATCCGGGGCCTGTACATCCACGGTAATGTAATCATTGACATCTCCGCCACTGCCCTGTACCTTGATTTCCGGCTCATGGAATTCCTTGTCAAAGGTTGCAGCAGCCTCTCTTGCCATACCGATCATAGAGAAACAATCAACACGGTTCGATGTGATCTCATACTCTACAACAGAATCATGCAGACCAAGTGCTGCAATCGCGTCATCGCCCGGCTTTACACCCGACTCTTCCCCGAAAATGTAAATACCATACTCTGGTGCTTCCGGGTACAGATCTCTGGATGAACCAAGCTCTTCGATGGAGCACATCATACCATTACTCTCGATACCACGAAGCTTGCCCTTCTTGATCTTGATGCCGTCCTCCGGGAGTGGCTCGCCATCATGTCCGCCTGCAACCTTACCGCCATCTAAAACAACCGGTACAAGGTCGCCTTCCTTTACATTTGGAGCACCTGTTACGATCTGGATTGTCTCAGCACCGATATTTACCTGACAGATAATGAGCTTATCTGCATCCGGGTGCTTCTCAATCTTCTCGATCTTACCAACTACTATCTTCTCTAAGTTCTTATCTTTCTTCTCGTATCCTTCTACATGGGAACCGGACAGTGTCATCGCGTCTACGAACTCCTGTACATCCACGTCTAAATCAGGAACATATACTTTTAACCATGAAATCGGTGTATTCATCTTCTTACCTCCATCTTAGAACTGATTCAAAAATCTTGTGTCGTTTTCGTACAAGAGACGCATATCATCGATCTCGTACTTCAGAAGTGTGATACGCTCCAGTCCGATACCAAATGCGAATCCTGAATACTCTTCCGGATCAATGCCACACATTTCCAATACGTGTGGGTGAACCATACCACAACCAAGAATCTCAATCCAGCCACTGCCCTTACATACACGACAGCCCTTGCCGCCACACTTGAAGCATGTGATATCTACCTCTGCAGAAGGCTCTGTAAATGGGAAATGGTGCGGACGGAACTTCGTCTTTGTCTTCTCACCGAAGAATTCCTTCGCGAACTGATCGAGTGTTCCCTTCAGATCTGCCATTGTGATTCCCTTGTCAACAACCAGTCCTTCAACCTGATGGAAAGATGGTGAATGAGTTGCATCTACTTCGTCAGAACGGAATACACGTCCCGGTGACAGAATACGGATTGGCAGCTTGCCCTGCTCCATGATTCTTGCCTGTACCGGTGATGTCTGTGTACGAAGCAGAATGTCCTTTGTGATATAGAATGTATCCTGCTCATCCTTTGCCGGATGGTTTGCAGGGATATTCAAAAGCTCAAAGTTGTATTTGTCATATTCAATTTCCGGCCCGGATACGATCTCATATCCCATACCGATAAATACACGCTCCAGATCTTCAAGCGCGATCTGGTTTGGATGTCTGTGTCCGTCGATCTTCTTCACACCCGGAAGTGTAACATCGATTGTCTCACGCTTCATCTTCTCTGCACGCATAGCAGAATTGATGGACTTCATCTTCTCCTCGAGCTTTGCCTCGATGTTTGCACGTGTCTCATTTACCATCTGTCCAACCTTCGGACGATCCTCCGGAGCCACATCCTTCATACTCTTCAATACCTGGGTTAATTCACCCTTCTTACCAAGGATCGACACCTTGATATCATTCAAGAGGTTGATATCCTGTGCCTCTGCGATCTTGGAAAGTGCCTGTTCTTTGATGCTTTGCAACTTTTCTTTCATTTCCTGTTTTCCTCCATGTTATACCAATTTCAGATGATTGCAAACCAGAAACACATCATACGAGCGATTCATAATTACCAATTCTACGCAGACACGCTCTCGCTCGGTTCATCACGCAGTGGTACTAAATTCACGACGATAAATCCGTCGTTCATTAAGTACCAGCGTGCTTCAACGGTCTGCTTTAGAATTGGTAATTACGAATCACTCAATCCACATATTGGAACTGCAATCATCTGATATGTGTTTCTAACCAGTCATAAAAGGCAACAAAAAAACTTCGCCCTTGACTAGGGACGAAGTAATATCCGCGGTACCACCCTGATTCGACTATGACAGTCGCTCTCATTGTATGCGTAACGTGCATAACGCGACGAATCCTACTTTCCACTGCACCACGACAACGGCATGTTCAAATCCGCGACTCCGGTGTGAAAATGAGATCTTCCTCTACTGAACAGGGCTTGCAGCCGTGACCCCGTCTCTCTGTCAGGTCTTGAAAATCCTTGTTGCACCTTCAACGTCTTTCTATTTATTATGTTCTTGCAGGTGCATCATCATTCAGCAAATGCACCTATCAAAAAACATTTTAGCACAATAAATAACTGTGTCAACCCCGAAAATGTAAACTGCTGAATCCTATTTTAGGTGTTTATTTTCGTATCCCAAGTTTTAGCACAAGTGCCTCCTGAAGAACCCCCGACACATTGATATGTGCCCTTTCTGCCTCTCGGTTTAACCAATTCGGAAGTGTCACATTGCGTCGTACAGATTTATTATCTAATTTTCTGCGATATTCATTAAAATCAACATCTATCAGTGTGACTGTTCCTTCCCCATCTCCATAAAATGTACCCTTTGATATATCTATATCTTTCAATTCTCTTGGATTCGGCAATTCTTTTCCCTGATCGTCATAATATATCCCCTTTACACCTATTGCGTCTCTCGCCATGTCAATTGCATTTACAATGCCAAATCCTTCTGTCAGTATTTCCAAGTCTGGCACTTCAATCAAAATCGTATTTTTCTCATCCTGTATTTTTGTAAATATAACTGGATACACCTGTTTCATAGTAATCATCTCCTCATCTACCGGGGATACTATATTATATTCCCCATTTTTTTATATTTGTCTTGCAAATCGAAATCCAATTGATTTTAACTTTCTTACCAATTCTCTCTGTTTCATCTCTTCTCCTTTGATTATACACATTATATACACATTGTAAAGATTTTGATTTTATATCACAAAATGTTTGAAAAACCGTATCATGGCATACATATATTTGTAAAGCGTAAGTTTGGAACATTTAGAAAAGCTGAGGAAATATGCGGGTTTGAGAGTAAAAAATTATTTTTAATTCTATAATTTTTGACATAAAAAAGGTGCACCTGCATCGTCAGGTACACCCTTTATTTTATCCATATATGATTACTTTCCCAGCAGCATCACGAAAAGTCCTACCGGCAGGGCGATCACCGCCTGCGTAAACATTCCGATCACCGCATATTTGATGTGATGCCAGTAATCGTGATAGGCATCGACCATATCCTCGGTTCCCGGAATTACCATTTTCTTGCTATGGCAAAACCAGAGGCAGTCCACAACCAGTGCATCAAACCACATTTCTGCCACCCACATGAGATAACCGTGCAGCCAGCCTGTGAAAAACGTGCGTGCTCCTCCGATATAATACGCCAATACCGTCTGCAAAACTATGTATCCGATAAAAAATCCAATCTTACCGATCGTTGCCTTTTTCGTCAACTTGCCAGAGCTATCCTCGATCAGTCCAAGCTCTCTGCATCGATCCTGTATTGCTTTTGGATACTCTTGTATCAATCCAAGTCTTCCTTTTTTTGCCATATTGATTCCGCAGATCGTAAATACCACGACATTAAAAATAATGATTTCCAAAACTATATTCATGCGCTCCATCCTCCATCATCTACATCATTATCCCCGAATCGCATCCACGCACGCGTCAATCAACTCTTCTTCTCTAAAATCAATTTCATAAAACAAATCTGTCTCCGGTTCTGACAAGGTCAGCCGGTACAATTCTCTACCACTCCTTTCCTCCACCCGATTCTTGGACAGATACCGCACATCATCGAGGCGGATTACGTCCGTATGGAACCAATATGTTGCAACCAGAAAATTATCTGTCACATAGATTCCATGATAATGAAAATATAATTTATCGCGTAATTCTGTATTGAGCTGTTCGATCACAGCACTTCTACGCCCATAGGCACGCAGCTTCTTTGCCTGCGGATTCTTGTATGGCCGCATCCACAACCGGACAACATATGCCAGCACAAAGACATACAGCATCGACAACGCCGCAACAATAATATACGCAATCCCCGTATACACATATGGGAAATCCGGTTCACTGATGACATAAGAATCATAAAATCCATCTAAAATGTTCATCGGAACCTCTCCATTTTTTGACAATCCGGCTATGATATGATCTGTAACTACCTCGTCCTTTACGATACGTCCCTTCACTGTCCGCTTATCAATACTGTTTTGTGGCTGTTTTGTCTTAATAAGCAGAAACACCATATGATCATCTTCAAAGCAATAATAATAGGCACCCTTGATTTTGTTTTCCACCAGATAATTATATCCCGTATAATACAGATTCTCCGCATTGTACCGGACACTTGTAGTGCCATCTGCATATAGCTGCGCAATCTGATCCTCAATCGGCTCAATCTTCGTAAGCTCATAACATTGCACCGCATGGAACAGCGAATAACGCACCGCCACAAAAATGAGTACAAGCAATAAGACCATGATAGGGAGCATCATCGCCAATGTATTTTTTATCATTATGATTTCAAACTTCTTGTGCTTCATCGAATCCTGTCGCCTTTTGTCAATTTTCTCTATCTTAACATTTAACGAACTTCCATTCAACTTTTTTTAACACTTCGCAGGCAGGCGCATAGTATAAACCATAAGAATTTTTAGCGGAGGCATCTCATGAGCGATTTGTCAGCTACACAGTGCGGTTGCGGCTGTGGAAATGGTTTTAACATCGGAAATGGCAGCAACTGTTCCTGCATCTGGATTATCATCCTGTTGTTATTGTGCGGTGGCTGTGGCGGCGGAGGATTCTGCGGTGGAAACGGTTGCGGTTGCGACAATGACTGTATCTGGATCATCCTGATTCTCCTCTTCTGCTGCGGAAATAACAATGGCGGCGGTTGCGGCTGCGGTTGTTAATAGAGGAATTCTTCGGGACTCCCTTGCAAGTTCACTTGTAAGGGAGTTTTTGTTATCTGTTGTATGACAGCGGTTGCATCCTCTTCCTCCGGCTCATATTTTTACAGAGTCGCACATATATTAGACTAACAAGATTTCAGAGCATCCGCCATGCTGCATAATCATCCGCTCGATCAACTGATCCATGACGACTCCCTGTTTTTCTTGGAAGCCATGATTCCTTTTGTGGACTATGCCTACAAAAAACCGTTGATCCTCTTAATCAAATATCAGGAAATCCGCGCCCTGATGCAATGCTTCGACCACCCGGACTATGTTGCCTCCTGCGGGTTCGACTGTCACCCGGAAAGTTCCGAAGAAATGATGGAATGCATGTGCCGTTTCCTGCCGGGCGATTTTGCAGGCAATATCAAGAACATGCAGCAGATGCTTAAAATGATGCAGGTCATGCAGGCGATGAATGATTCTGGATCACAGGGACCGCCACCAAATAATAATTGTGGAAATCCCTGTGATTTCCCGCCACAACCGGGCTGCGGTGCACCACCTCCGCCACCGGACTATGCGCCGCGGCAGGACATTGGTAGAAATCCAGATCATAATTGCAACAACCAGTCAGGCAGGCACAAGGATCTTTATTCCAGCGTCATGGATATCCTGAATTCCCAATAAATAGAAAGGTTCTCCTATGTTTGAACAAAACCCGAAACTTCGAAACATCCATCCAACCAAATTACGAATTATCAACGAAATCAAGGAGCAGAGCAAATACCAGTCCGCCGAGGAGCTGCTGCCGCAGATTCTGCAGATCAATCAGGAATTAAAACGCCGGAACTTAAGCTTCACGAAAGAAGAATCCGCGTTGCTTCTCGAAGCAATGGAGGAAAGCATGTCCCCGGCGGAGCGTCAGAAATTCCAGATGATCAAATCTTTTTTCCTGTAACAAAAAACGGCTGCCTGACACGGTACAAAACCATTGTCAGACAACCGTTTTCTTTCTATTTCTTCAGCAAATATTACTTACATACAATATTTACAATCTTACCCGGTACGTAAATTTCTTTTACGATGTTGCCAGTCAGCTTATCAGCGACGATCTCCTTTGCACGGGCAAGTACGGCATCCTTATCCTCATCCTTTGCGACAAGAACCGTTCCTCTTACCTTACCGTTGACCTGTACACCGATCTCGATCGTTGCATCAACGGTCTTTTCTTCCTCGTACTGTGGCCATGCACTGACAGACAAGAAATCTTCATGTCCGAGAGACTCCCAGATTTCTTCTGTCAAATGTGGTGCAAACGGGCAGAGAAGCTTGATGAAGATCTCAAGCTGTTCTTTGCTCAGCTTACCAGCACTGTAAACAGTATTGGTCAGTGCCATCAAGGTTGCGATTGCTGTATTAAACTTTGTTTCCTCGATATCACTGCTTACCTTCTTGATTGCCTTGTGGAAGCTTACCTCCAAAGCATCTGTGGAAGGATCATCAGATACCATATCTGTCATACCTGCTACACGCTCCAAGAAACGCTTACATCCCTTTACAGAGCTGTCACTCCAAGGAGCTGCGGCTGCATAATCACCCATGAACAATACATATGTCCGGAGCGTATCTGCGCCGTAATCTTCTACGATGTCAAGTGGATCGATAACATTTCCCTTGGACTTACTCATCTTATCACCATCTGGTCCTAAGATTAGTCCCTGAATCGTACGCTTTGCATATGGCTCCGGTGTATTTACCTCGCCGAGGTCATACAGGAAACGATGCCAGAATCTGGAGTAGATCATATGTCTAGTTACATGCTCCATACCACCGTTGTACCAGTCAACCGGCATCCAGTAGTCGATCTTCTTACGATCTGCAAATGCCTTATCGTTGTTTGGATCAATATAACGCAGGAAATACCATGATGATCCTGCCCACTGTGGCATAGTATCCGTCTCACGCTTTGCATCACCGCCACACTTCGGACACTTGCAGTTTACATAGGAATCAATCTTTGCCAGTGGAGACTCACCGTCCTCACCCGGCTCGAAGTTCTTCACATCTGGAAGCTCCAGAGGAAGCTCCTCATATGGCACGGCTACGACACCACAGGATGGACAATGTACCAGAGGAATTGGCTCACCCCAATATCTCTGACGGTTGAATGCCCAGTCCTTCATCTTGAACTGTACGCCTGCTTCGCCAACACCCATCTTCTTGATTTCCTCAACCATGCGGGCGATGGAATCCTTCTTATTTGTAAATCCATTCAGGAACTCTGAGTTGATCATCTCACCGTCACCCGTATAAGCTTCCTTCGAGATATCGCCACCCTTGATAACCTGAATGATATCAATGCCAAATGCCTTTGCAAAATCATAGTCACGCTGGTCATGAGCCGGTACTGCCATGATCGCACCAGTACCATATCCCATCATAACGTAGTCAGCAATGAAGATTGGAATCTTCTTGCCGTTCATCGGGTTGATACCCATAAGACCTTCGATCTTCACACCTGTCTTATCCTTGACAAGCTGTGTACGCTCGAACTCGGTCTTCTTCTGGCATTCCGTACGGTATGCCTTGATGGCATCCATATTTGTAATCTTGTCAGCATATTTATCGATCAGCGGATGCTCCGGTGCGATAACCATGAAAGTTACACCGAACAATGTATCTGGTCTTGTTGTATAAATCTGAAGCTTCTCATCTGTTCCATCGACATCGAAGTTTACAAATGCACCAGTAGACTTACCAATCCAGTTTTCCTGCTGCTGCTTTACATTTGCAGGATAGTCGACATCCTTCAGACCCTGCAGAAGCTTATCTGCATATTCTGTAATCTTCAGATACCAAACCGTCTTCGACTTCTGTACAACCTCGCTGTGGCAGATATCACACTTACCTCCCTGACTGTCCTCGTTGGAAAGAACAACCTTACAGCTTGGACAATAGTTAACGAGTGCTGTATCACGGAATACAAGTCCCTTCTCGAACATCTTCAGGAAAATCCACTGTGTCCACTTGTAGAACTTCTCATCGGTTGTATCGATCACACGGCTCCAGTCAAACGAGAATCCAACCCGCTTCAACTGCTCGGTAAATCGCGCGATATTCTGATCTGTGATCTGACGCGGATGGGTACCTGTCTTGATTGCATAGTTCTCTGTTGGCAGACCAAATGCATCGAATCCGATTGGGAACAATACGTTGTAACCCTCCATACGACGCTTTCTGGATACGACTTCTACACTGGAATAAGCCTTGATATGTCCTACATGCATACCCGCTCCACTTGGATAAGGGAACTCTACTAATCCGTAGAATTTCTTCTTGTCTGAGAAGTCCTGTGCTTCAAACACCTTGGCATCTTCCCATTTTTTCTGCCATTTTTTCTCGATTACTTTGAAATTGTGTCTCATAATGTCTCCTTTTACTAAATCCGCCTCTTATACGAAACGGTTTAATTTATCATCATATTTATAATCCACAGCCGCAAGTTTTTGCTCGAGATCTTCTCTTGCAGTCCGGAATTGTAAACAAAAGCTGTCCAGATTGATGCCGTCATCACGCAGTCTCGTATTCACAAAGCTTAAGAGCATCATCGGATCCTTCGGTAAATTTTCGATTGCCATTATAACACCTCTCCGGTAATCAGCCAAGGGGCTGGTTGATTTACAAACATACTATCTTTGTTTGTCTTTGCCACATTGATCTGCAATACCTCCATATTTGAGATACCGTACTTATCAAAGAGTGGCTTGATGCCAGACAGGATATTTAACTCCAATGTATAGATGACAAACTGCATCTTCGGATTCTTCTTCAGCAGTCTCTGAATATCTTCTTCGAGATGCTTGTTCGCAACGATAAAGGAAAGTCTTGGTGTTGGAATCTTCGCCATAGATCCCTCGGATAAGTCTGGGATGATCTGGACGTTGTGCACGCCAAACTGCTTCACATTATCCTCCATCGTATCCTTGGCGCCCTTATCATTCTCCACACAGATGATTGCGCCATCACTTGCCACAAAAGCTGCCTCGATTGCGATACTCTCTGCATCAACTAAACAGATCGTATCCTGCGAATCCACACCGAGCAGACTCATGATGACGGCACGGATTTCCTTGCCAACATACTTGATCGGTCCCTTCGAGAACATCTCGTTGCGCATACCGATCCGGTACGATTCTCTTGTCTTCTCATTCAGAATGAAGATTACTGTCGGGCCTGTGATCTTTCGGTTGATCACCTCTTTGATCTTGACATGTTTTACCTGTCCTTCTTCCTCGATGCCAACCGCATACCACATATCATAATCGCCAAAGCCTGCCTCCCAGAAATCATAGAACAGATCCTCATGGGATTCATCTGCAAAAATCAGCACACGTTTGTGTCCTTCCACGGTCGGTATTACATTTTTCTGTTTTCCACAAATATCCAGAAGTTTGATCTTCTCCGGACTTACCTGCATCTCTTTTGAAAAATACTCCATCCAGTTTAAGATCTGCTTTGTTGCATAACTACCTTTTGCCATACTCGCTCCTCCTTGTCTCTCTATGTTTGTAACCCTTTATTTCTCGTCTTTCTCTGTTTCTTTTTTCTCTGCTTCCTTCGTCGCATTTTCATGCTTTTTCAGATGCATCTTCTCCATCCAGCGGCGGAACACCTGCTTCATCCGGCTTTCCCTCAATGTCTTTCGCTCATCGTGGCGCTCCTGGTAAATCGGCTCTCCAGTCTCCTCGTCGAATTTCTTCAAGCGGATATAATCGCCTGTGGCTGAAGATAAATCTTTCGCACGCAGCTTGTCCCGGAGCTGTACTGCGAAAAATGCATACAGACACGCAAATACCGGAACACCTAAGATCATACCTGCCACGCCGAACAGATCACCACCCACTAAGATTGCAAGCAATACCCAGATACCGGAGATTCCGGTTGCATCGCCTAAGATCAATGGTCCTAAGATATTGCCATCAAACTGCTGCAATACAATGATCCAGATGATAAATACCACGAACATGATTGGATCATCCATCAGTGCTAACAACGCACCCGGTACCGCTCCGATAAACGGTCCGAAGAATGGAATGATATTTGTCACACCGACAACCACACTGATCAGCACCGCATACCGCATGTGTACGGCTGAAGTAAATATAAAGCATATGATTCCAATGATACAGGAATCTAAGATCTTACCATTGATAAATCCGCCGAACACGACATTTGCATACGAGCATCCTTCCATGATCTTGTTACCTGTCTTCTTGGAGAACAGACAATAGATCACTTTCTTGCACTGCGCCAGCAGCACATCCTTGCTCATCAGCAGATAGATCATAACGATCAGACCGATCAGGAAATTCATGACTGCCTTGATTCCGACAACCACGCCGGAAGAAAGCGTTTTCACGATTGTGTCGAGGTTCGGCATGATCTTATCCTTCAGAATCGTAAACACATTATTTTCTGCATAATCAAGCACCTGTGACAACTTATCCTCAATCATCTGATTCTGTGCAAATACTTTTTTGATCCACGCCTCAGCTGAATTGATATAATCCTCTGTGCTGTTCACAAGATCTGTCAGACTCTCATACACACGTGGGATTACCAGCCACAACAATCCAACCAGCAATCCAAGGAACAAAAGCACCGTCAGAATCAAAGCCGGAACCTTCACCTTCTTATAAACCCTATCGTATTCCGCTTCTTTCTTAATCTTACAGATCAAAAAGGAAAGCCCACGCCGGATATAGATCATGATTGGATTCAACATAAATGCGATCACAAGTCCGATAATGATCGGTGTCATCGCAGAGACAACATTCCCAAGAAATCCGAAAATAGACTTCCACTGCTTTATGACTTCTGCAAACAAAATACATGCACAGCCAGCAAGTGCAAGCATAACCCCAAGTTGAAGAATATTTTTATTCCACTTATTTTTCACGCATCTGTCTCCTTCTACTCATACAATAATTACGATTTATTATAGCATTTTTAATTGGTAGAAACAACCTAATTCTTGTTGACACTCCCTATATTATTGACTAAAATATTTTCATATAATACGCAAAGGGGTGTATGCACAGATGTATCGGAATATCATCAACGACTTTGCTAACTGGTACGACCAGACAAAGCGCAAAATCTTATATGTAAAGGGCGCAAAGGGTGTCGGTAAAACATGGGCGGTTCGCGATTTTGCCACAGCCTTTTTCAAGCAGCAATGCTATATCAATCTGGCAGAAGATTCTGCCTGTCAGGATGCCATCGCCGGCGATTCCAATCTGGATCTGCTGCTGTCTCAACGTTTTCCGTTTGGAGACGCATCAGATTGTATTTTTATCTTTGACGAGGTACAGGCAGTGCCGGACTGCGCGGAATTTTTCTATGCTTTCCGCAAGAATCATCCAGATTACACCATCTGTCTGATCGCATCCTCGATGGAATTTACAGAGTTTGAATACAGTCACCCGGACGTTTTTGAGATCTTCCGCATGCGTCCGATGACCTTTGAAGAATATATGATTGCAAGCAAGGCACATCCTTTCATAGATGCAATTTCAAAGCATAAGGACACGCCGCTTACCAATCTTGAAATCGGCGCAATCACCTCTATGCTCCGGGAATACCTGTTAGTTGGCGGTATGCCGGGCGTAGTCCATGCGTATCTGAAGAACCGGGATCTGTCCATCATCCGTCCGATGCAGGAGGCACTGTTGGAAGACTATGTCCAGCTTATGAAACAGACTTACCCGGTCGCACTCTACCAGCGATGCAAGCGCATCTTCCGGAGTATCCCAGAGCAGCTTGCCCGTGAGAATAAGAAATTCATGTACAAATCCGTCGATTCCAATGCACGCAGCCGGGAATACGCTGAAGCAGCACAGGCTTTATGCAACCTCGGAATCGCCCGGAAACTGCCACGTCTGACATCTGGAAATCTTCCTTTGGAAGAGCATGTTGATTACAAATCCTTTGAGCTGTTCTTCATCGATCACGGTCTGCTCCGTGCCGCTTATGGACTTCCTATGAACGAGGAGATTGATGTGAACGATATCCTGGCAGAAAAATGTGGTGCGATTGCAGAGCAGTTTATCTTCCAGGAGTTAAGCTCCAAGATTCCTTATCTGTACTATTGGGTATCCGGCGCAACCGCGCGCGTTCCGTTTGTCTATGAAGGAGAAGATGCCCCGGTTCCGGTCGATATCCGTTTCGTCCCGAATTCAAAGGCACAGAATATTAAGACATTCCGAAGTAAAAATTCAAATACAAACATTGCAGTGAAAGTAAGCTTCAATCAGGTGTCTCTCGATGGAGACACCTTGAATATCCCAGCTTACGGTCTGTGGAACATGTAAGCTACTGCATCTCGATCAAACGGATGAAATCCTGATCGGATACAGCCTTACTGTAATACCACCCCTGCATAAAATGGCAGCCAATGTCGGCAAGGTGATCGCGCATCTCCGCGGTCTCCACGCCCTCTGCCACGATATGTAACTCTAATTCATTCAGCATACCGATCGTATGCTTCAACGTAATTCCAGCTTTCGTGCTCTTAAATGCATCCCAGATAATATACTTATCCAGTTTGATGATTGAAAATGGCATATGGTTGATATAATCAATATTCGCATAGCCAGAGCCGTAATCATCCAGAGAGAATTTAATTCCATACTGTACGAGATCCATGATATTTGCATTGACCGTATCCGCCATACTGATGGTCGCAGTCTCCGTAATCTCAATGTTAATCTGATTCGGACGCACATCGTATTTTTCCATGATCTGTTTTACCCGGTCTGAAAAATGCTGCTGCATCAGCTGCACCGGACTGATATTGACCTCGATGTACTCTACCGTCGTCTGCGCCAGCTTGAAATCATGAATAAACCGGCACACCTTATCCAGAATCACTTCTCCCATCTCAATAATCATACCGTTCCGCTCCGCGATCGGGATGAAATCCTCCGGTGATATCCAGCCAAGTTCTTCATCATGCAAGCGTACCAGTGCTTCAGCGGAGTTATAAACGCCCTTCTCCACCGAGAAGATCGGCTGATAATATACCATCAGCTCATCCCGGTCGAGTGCCTGCTTGACCGCCTTTTCAAACGCTTTGTCCTGTTTGATCTTGCCTAAATCGTAATCCTTTGCATACGTGATTCTACCCTTCTGCAACCGCTTCGCCATTGACATAGAGTAATCCATAACCTCGACCAGCTGTCCATATGCAGACGCATCTGTCGGACAATTCACACAACAGATGGATGCAGACATCATAATGCCTGCCTGATTCTCACTGTACCACGGATGGCGGAACCGCTCATGTACCGTCTGTGCCACCGCGTCAATCTGATCCAGATCCTTGTATAACACGATACAGAACTGGTCTGCGCCCAGACGGAACACCGTCTTGGCAAATGGAAGCGTCTCCATGAAAGCGCCGATCTGCCGAAGCAGATTATCTCCATTTTCAACGCCATAGGTCTTATTGATAAACTTGAAATCATCCATCGCAACGACTACGATTCCAAATGGTTTTTCGTTAATAAAAAAGGTGTGCAGATATTCGCCAAAAAAACGCCGGTTAAACTGCTTTGTCACCGTATCAATGACCGCATTTGGATTCTGCAGATAATAATAAATCGTCAGACAGACCGTTGCTGTCACAAAATTCAACAGCAATACATGTGTTTTTAACTGCAAAAAGACCGCTAACACAACAAGCAGCATATGAAACAGTACAACCATTGCCTTGGCAAACAATGTATGATTCACCCGGTGCAATGCCACGACCGAGCTTGCCACAATTGCAGCTATCGCAACCGTGATCAGCACCAGCACTCCATAGTCATAGGTATACTGCCAGCCTTCCGCCTCGTATACCCAATGGGTATATGGATTCGTCACCAGTGCAGCCACATCAACCACGCCACACAATGCCAGCATCCATTTGGCATGCAGCATCTGCTTTGCATTGATATGTACGATCTGCAGCACGTAGTATGCAAACAGCAGTGGAATCGCATTCAGCGCCAGATGCTGCAAGGTGCTTGTCACCCAGAATCCAGCATTTCCTTCCGTGCCGGACATTTGTGCCAGCTTCGTGCTGACGATCTCCAGTCCCGTTGAGACAAAGACTGCGGCAAGTGCCACTAAAAATGTCCGGTGACTCGCAAGCGGTATTCTTTTTTCATGAAAATACCATATGATTATAATAAGCAACAGATAAATCGCCGCATAATCATATGCCAGATCCCAATTCAACATAGGCACTCCCCGTTCCTAATAAACACTACCTTCCATCCATACATTCAAATCCAGTTCCTGTCCGATTCCTGCGATCGTGCCAGTTCCTGTATACTGCCAGCCAGAATACAGATATGGGAAATCCGGCTGATTCGCATAATGTGCCAGCCACAGCTTATAATCTCCCAGTCTTGTCATATCCAGCTTCTGTACAAACCAGTTCCGGTTCGAATAAATCATCGGTGTGTGGCCTGCGCTCTTCACGGTCTCGCAGAATCCGACAACACCATCCGTCCGTGCATCATTAGAGAGGTCAGCGGTTCTCGCTCCGTCCGCATAGACCTCCTCTGTATCAATCACAACCGGCATATCGAGCGTATATGCAGATGCCAGATTCAGCGCAAACTGTGCTTCCTCCACACCTTCCTCGTAGCTGATCGCCTGGCTGTAAAAATAAATTCCTACCTTGATTCCGGCTGCTTTGGCGCCCTCTATATGCGTCTGAAACATCTCATCTGCCACCAGTTTGCCTTCCGAGCCATAGCCCCGGTATCCAACCCGGATAAATGCGATTGTAACGCCTGCCTGCTTCAACGCATCCCAATCCAGTTCTGCCTGATAGGAAGACACATCCACAGCAAGTTCAGACAGCCGGCTGCCATCTCCGGCATGGTATGCCATGATCGTGCTGTCGCCGTCCTCCATGTAGAAATTATCTGTCTGGAAATCGTTGCGCGGCACTTCCTTTACAATCTTATAAAATTCACAATTCGGAATATCGCCAACCAACACATAACTGGCTTTCGCAAACTGCCAGAAGTTCGTGTAGATCATCTGCGCTTCTGCGCCCGGTTGCAATGTCCATGTATACCCTTGTCCCGTCACAGGAACCGGCTTATATTTCTTGCTTTTTCCGATATTGACACCTATGACTACACCGATCAGGACAAGCACGAGTGCAATGGCGCCAACCAGTATCACATGTGGCCAGTATATCTCATAATCTCTTTTTTTCTGCTGTTCCATACTCATTGGTGAACCTTTCTTAACCTACTTCCTATCATATCACAAACGGGCATCTGACTCAACCGGAAACGCCTTATTTTTCGAGCGTTTTATTATATATACGCCGAGCACACACAGCCCGACTCCGCCGACAATCAACACCAGAGCCGGCACACCATTCTCTGAAAAAATCGGCAGGATACGTGCAATCTGTTTCGGATAAAATCCAGCTGTCACGGACAATGCATTGTTGAAAAAATGCATGAGCATGCCTGGCAGCAAACTCTCCGACTGTACTGCCACATAGCAGAGTGCCATACCAATCAGTGCTGTCGTCGGTGTCTGCACCAAATTCATATGATACAGTCCGAACACGATCGCAGCCGTCAGGATTGCCGCCCGTTTCTTCATCGTATGCTCCAGCGAAGATAACAGAAATCCCCGGAACAAAAGCTCCTCGCACACCGCCGGAAGCAGAGCAATTAGCAGCAGACAGACTCCATATCCATATGAATAGATCGCTTCCATAGATCCTGTCATACTCTCCGCGCTCTCCGGGAACAACATGCTTGTGATGCTTGTCAGGAGCATACCTACCAGAATTGTTCCCATCATCAGCACAAGTCCGCCAAACAGAAATCCCGGACGACAAAGCCGGATGCGAAATGTCTTTCGCATATCCTTCTTTGTATACCACGCCGTCAGAAGCGGAACCCCACCGACAATGCCCTGTGTGACAAGCAATCCAACAAGCATACTCTTCGCACTGGCAAAACCGCCGGCATAGATCATCAGCACAAGCACGACCGGCAGTACCAGACAGGCATCTCCAACCGATGGGACACCACCCTTGATCATATTGCTTCGGCGTTCAAAAATCTGCACATTTCCAGTTCCATCGCCAAACAAAATCGCTTCACTGTTGTAGAGCTTTCCAAGCACAAGCACTGCAATAATTCCGTATGCTACATTGCTGAACAGCACAATCGTAATCGATGAAAAACTGAACTTAAACGCCAGCAGATCCCGGATCAGCAGACAGATATTGGCAACCGGAACAAGTGCCATATTCCGGGTAAGTGTGACATTTGGCATAAACCCAATAAATGATGCAAACATCACAAGCAGCATAAGCGGCGTAATATAATTATTTGCCTCCTTGTAGGTCTTTGCAAATACGCAGAAACACATGGAAAGCGCACTGATCAAAACTGCAAAAGCAAGAATACACAGGCAGCAGACTAAGATTGCCGGAACGAATTTTGACACCTGTATTTTCGAAACCATACTGGTCGTCTGCGCCGCCAGTTTGTACAGATATACACCAATTCCGCCCATCGAAAGGACATTTAACAAAGCAGATGCCACGCCAATCGTTCCAACGGTCAGGAATTTACTGAAGATCAGTTCCTGATTCGTGACCGGCAGCGTCAATATCGTCTCAAGCGTTCCGCGCTCCCGCTCTCCGGCTGTCGTGTCGATCGCCGGGTACATCGTTCCCATCAGAAGACTCACAACAAGCATAAATGGCACGATCACACCGAGCAGACTTCCGGTCGTCTCCTCAGTACTCGCGCGGTCGTCGTCCTCTACCTCAAATGGATGTAACACCGTATCCGGGTCTAATCCTGCCGCCTCCAGACTCTGATTCGTCAGGGAATCCGAATACGCTGAGAGCACCTGTCTCACCTTCTGTTCCGCATAGCTGGAATTCGTAACCGAGGACAGATACGCGATATTATATCCAGTTCCATCTTCATTTTCATATACGATCGCATTGATCTTTTCTCCCCGCAGGATCATCGAAATATCTGCATCCATGACATTCAGATCGCACAGTTTGAAATGCAGCGTGTCATCATCCGGATGCAGAAACATCTCGACGAGCTCCGGATTCGTATCCATAAAATCAACCGCAATTTCATATGTCTGTGTATCCATCTGTGTTGTCACTTTTGACATCATGACCATACCGCCAACAAACATCAGCGGATAGATCAAAAGTGGCACGATCACCATCATAATGATCGTCTTTTTATCCCGGAGGACGTCTAATATTTCTTTCTTATACAGTTGTTTGATCACCTTGAAATTCATGACATTTCCTCCTTTCCTGCAGGTATCAGCTTTTTAAATGCATCCCGTAGATTCGTTGTTTCTGTCTGTGCATAGATCTCCGGCAGAGTCCCCTCTGCAATTACACGTCCATGCGCCAGCATCAAAATCCGGTCACACAGAAGTTCCGCTTCCTCCATGTAATGTGTGGAATAAAGCACTGCCTTTCCGCGCTCCTTCTCCGCCCGCATGAAATCAACAATCGCACTGCTGCTCACAATATCGAGTCCCAGAGTTGGCTCATCAAAAATATAGAGTTTCGGACTGTGGATCAGGCACCGGGAAATAGAAGCCCGCTGTGTCTGTCCGGTAGACAACTTCTCGATCCGGTTGTCGATAAAATCCTCCAGCGACAAAATCTGTGCAATCTCTTCAATCCGCGCCTGAATCACATTCTCCGGCAATCCGTAGATGTTCCCGGCAATCGTCAGCAGCTCCCGCGTGGAAAGTCTGCCATACAGCTTCGTATTGCCCGACAGATAGCCAATCTGCCGTTTGATCTCTGTCTGATCAGTGATAATCCGGTCGCCATCGGTATATCGGACTACCCCCTCCGTCGGCTGCATCAGACAGCCAAGCATCCGCAGCAGCGTCGTCTTTCCTGCACCATTTGGACCTAATACCCCGACGATCTCGCCCTCCTTTATGTGCAGACTTACATGATCGACCGCTGAAAATAATACCTTCTTATGCTTCTTCTCATTCTTTTCAAACTGTTTTACCAGATTTTCTGCCTCTAACATTCCTTCTCCTTTCCCAATTCATCCATACTATATGTTCCGTTTCAAAAAGAAAAAGGCTGTCCGGTTTCTGCACGGACAGCCTTAATATTTGTAATTGATCTTATATTCTTCACTGCCAAGCTTGACATGTATGATTCTGTGGTTATAACCAATCAGATTGTAACGGCACATTAATTTTGTAACCCAGCCCAGCTTCTTTGGTATCTCCAGATATCGAAAAATCGGCTGTTCGTCGATAATGCGGTAATCTGGCCGCCATGCACCAAACATCTGCGCAGCATTGTTTACTGAAAACCTCCGTTTTTTCCGTTTTTGTACGGTCTGACTATGTTTCCATGTGTTCGCCGTCGCATTCGCCAATGTGGATGATGCAGTGAATACCAGATGGGAACCTGGGAACAACGCCCGTATCTTCGCAATCAGGTCGCGCACCTCATTCTTATTCAAGTATGAAAATCCATCGTCACACACGAACATGACACCCTGATTCTGTTTACACCGGATCTCGTCTAACCACGAAAAATCCATCAGGCGCCGTCCAATCGTCTTCTCCCGCTCGCGCACGCCATACATCGCCCGCCGGACTGACATGATATTATGAGAATCTACGCTATACCACTGAATTCTTCCATTATCTACTCTGCCAAACATATTGTCCAGCCGGCATGCCATATGTACAACCGTTCCACAAGGGAATTCCTCCGTAAACCGGCGCACCAGCGTATCGCAGGCACTCGCATCCGCTGCCATGCGGATATTCTGGTATTCACTGATATGTGGATTCAGTCTGGTAAAATCAAATTTGTGGTCATATATAAACCTAGACGCCCAGTCATCCTTGAAATATTCTGGATATTTCTTAGACCAGTCTGACATCATTTTCAAAGGATAGATCGCACGCAGCGACGTATCAAATGTTCCGTTGATACAGTCGATCAAAAAGCCCTGTGCTTTCTTGTACTCCTTTGTCTTATCGTAGATCATGAAATCTTCCGCTTCATCTTCAAATTCAAAGAACCGGATATTCACGCCAGCCTTCTTCGCTTTCTTATAAAACTCCCGCGCATAGCAGTGATACAAATCCTGCACCCCGGAAAACAGCACAACATCGTCACAGATATCGGTCATGTCTCCATAGTATGGACTGGTATACTCCGTCTTTACCGCATAATCACGCACCCAATAGGAGTTCAGGAACTCTTTGACATGCTCATTATAAAATGTCCACTTTGCATGCTTGGAATTCT
This sequence comes from Coprococcus hominis (ex Arizal et al. 2022), assembly GCF_040094675.1. Taxonomy (NCBI): domain Bacteria; kingdom Bacillati; phylum Bacillota; class Clostridia; order Lachnospirales; family Lachnospiraceae; genus Coprococcus; species Coprococcus hominis (ex Arizal et al. 2022). The sequence continues at coordinate 22,933 of NZ_JBBNHG010000021.1, read as the reverse complement.
CGATCAGTTCCTGCTCTAAGCTCTTATCAAAAAACTCGGTATCCATCATCGGCGACAGCAGATACAACTGATCCGGTTTGCGCAAGCCTTCCCGCCATGCCGCCATCGCAAGCGACAATGCCAGACCACCGCCAGCGCCACAGCCCATAAGCACCACGCGTTCCACGTCCTGTCCTTTCGTACAGTTCGCATACGCCGGTTCCAGCATCTGAAAAACTTCCCGGCAACAATGCTCCGGTGCAAGCGGATACATCGGCAGGAAAATTCCCGCATGACACGCAAGTGCTGTCTTCGCAAGGAACATCCATTCTGCAGGGTTCATCCGGAAACACAGCTTACTGGAATACAGATACATAATGTAAGTCCCATTAAATCCCTGTTTGGGCACGAGCCGATAGCATAACCGTCCCTCTTCGTGCAACTCGTCAATGTCAAACTGCTTCACAACAAATGGTGGAATTTTAAATTCGGCTTTTCTTTTACTGAGTTCCACCTGTCGCTTCAGATCTTCCGCACGCATCCTGTGAAATTTTGAAGATATCGCTTTTCCCATAGTACTTACTATTTTACCAAACTTATCCTATATGGGCAAGCTGTTTTCTATACCTCTTCTGCAGCCATCTTCCGCATCAAAAAAGGGATAGGCGATTGCCTATCCCTTTTGATGCGGAAGATGGGACTTGAACCCACACGGTATTGCTACCACAGGCACCTGAAGCCTGCGCGTCTGCCAATTCCGCCACTTCCGCGTACTGCGTTTCGTATCATATCATTTCTATCCACAAATGTCAACAGGAAATTTGATAAATTCGAAACGCTTTTTCATTTTTAATTATTCTGCGTCCGTTGCAGAGGCATCGCTGTCTGTGGCAGCCGGTGTCTCTACGGTTGCATCACTGGCGGTTGCCTGTACACCCTTGCCATTCTCTAACAGGTAATCGACTACCTTCTGAGCCAGCGCATAATAAACAAGATCCTCAGAAGTATAATTCTCTTCAAGGCTGGACTCATCATCATAACCATAATAATCCATGATCGTCTTCTTATAGTCATCGACCTCTGCTTTATCAACCGTGATTCCGGCATCCTTTGCAACTGCACATACCGCAATCTTTTCCTTCATATAATCTTCAGCCAGTCCCTGTACATACTCACGGAAATCTGACTCGCTCTGGAAGCCATATCTGGCTGTTACATAATCACCAAGCGAATAACCATACTGGGAAGCTGCCTGCTCCTGCTGGGAAATACTCTTGTCGATCAGATCCTGCATTTCCTTCTCAGGATACTCATTGTATGTTGTCTTCTCTACAAGCACCTGCATAACTGCGCTCTCATTGGCACTCTTATCCGACTTGTCATACTGCTCAACCAGATCTTTTCTGACGGAATCCTCATATTCCAGAATTGTTGTTGCATCTGTATAAGAAGCAACAAATGCATCGTTGTACTCCGGAAGCTGTGTCTCTGTAATGTAGTTGATCGTAATCTTAAAATCTGCTTCCTTTCCGTTCAGCTCATCCTTACCATAATTCTCCGGGAACGTTGCCTTGATGTTGAACGTCTCACCAACCTTATGTCCTATGATACCATCCTCAAAGCCCGGAATCATAGCACCGCTGCCAAGTGTCAGATCATAACCGGCACCATTTGAATTACCACCTTCGAATTCCTCGCCATCGATACTGCCAACGAAATCAATATTGACATTATCGCCTTCCTTGACGGTTCCTTCCTTTACCTGTGTCTTCGTTGCATACTGTTGCAACAGGGAATCAATCTTTGTTTTTACATCCGCATCTGTCACGGTCGATTTTGTCTCTTCATATTCCAGTCCCTTATAGTCTGGCAGGTCACAATACGCTGCATATTTGTCAATCATACTCTGCTGGTCAACGCCATCTACCTTCTTTCCACATCCGGTAAGCATTGTCATCCCAAGCGCAAGACTCAGTACATACCCAAGTGTTTTAAACTTCTTCATAATACATATCCCTTCTGATTCTACCTAAAAATATAAGACTTAAAAACTTAAATCCCTAGCATTTATACCATATTTTAAGGAAAATGAAAAGGCAATTTTCATATTTCACAAAGAAATCACAGGGCATACACATTTTTTCCGGCATGTATAAGGCACAAAAATGGCTTGAATACGCGGTTTTTCGACATTTTAGGAGTCCAAAAAATCGCAACATCTAGTTTTTGTGCATTTTTTTCATACTAGATTTAGTGTTTTCATGTTTACAAACCACAAGTCAGATGATATAATGTGAAACCGTATTCACGTTTTTTATTTGGATACCAAAGAAATACACTGACAGATAGTTTTAGGAGAGGGTTTATGAAAGTTATCAAACGAGATGGTCATACAGTGACCTATGACCGCAGCAAGATCATCACCGCCATCAAAAAAGCAAATGCTGAGGTTGAACCAGGTGAAAAAGTAACCGATGAAAAAATTGAGGAGATTGTTCAGGGGATTGAAAGCAAGAACCGCCCACGTATGCTGGTGGAGGATATCCAGGATATCATCGAGCAGAAGCTGATGGCGGACGGCAAGTTTGTACTTGCCAAGACTTACATTATTTATCGTTATACCCGTGAGCTTGTCCGTAAGGCAAATACAACGGACGATTCTATTTTAAGTCTGATTAAAAACCGTAACAAAGATGTTATGGAAGAAAATTCAAACAAGAACGCAACGGTTGCCTCTACCCAGCGTGACCTGATCGCCGGTGAGGTATCCAAGGATCTGACACGTCGTGTTCTGCTGCCAGAGAAAATTTCTAAGGCACATGATGAGGGCGTACTGCATTTCCACGATGCGGATTATTTCTTACAGCCAATCTTCAACTGCTGTCTGATCAATATCGGCGATATGCTTGATAATGGGACTGTAATGAACGGAAAATTGATTGAGAGCCCAAAGAGCTTTCAGGTAGCCTGTACGGTTATGACACAGATTATTTCCTCGGTTGCCAGCAGCCAGTACGGCGGACAGTCTGTAGATATCCGTCATCTCGGCAAATATCTGCGCAAGAGCTACAACAAATATAAGAACAAACTGGTTGAGGAATTCGGAGATAAGATTGACGATGCAATCCTGGAGCAGATGGCACAGGACCGCCTGCAGGACGAGCTTCGTTCCGGTGTCCAGACAATCCAGTACCAGATCAATACATTGATGACAACCAATGGACAGTCTCCATTCGTGACATTGTTCCTGAATCTCGATCCAAACGACGAGTATATCGAGGAAAATGCAATCATCGTGGAGGAGATTCTCCGTCAACGTCTCGAGGGCATCAAAAACGAGAAGGGTGTGTATGTGACACCTGCATTCCCGAAGCTTATTTATGTATTGGATGAGCACAACTGCTTAAAGGGCGGAAAATATGACTATATTACGAAACTGGCGGTCAAATGTTCAGCCAAGCGCCTCTATCCAGATTACATCTCTGCGAAAAAGATGCGTGAAAACTACGAAGGCAATGTATTCTCCTGTATGGGATGCCGTTCGTTCCTCTCTCCATGGAAGGATGAGAACGGAAATTATAAATGGGAAGGACGTTTCAACCAGGGTGTTGTATCCCTAAACCTTCCACAGATTGGTATTCTGGCAAAGGGCAATGAAGAAAAGTTCTGGAGCATGCTCGACGAGCGCCTGGATCTGTGCTACGAAGCTTTGATGTGCAGACATAATGCACTGCTTGGTGTTACCTCGGATGTCAGTCCGGTACACTGGCAGTACGGTGCGATTGCCCGTCTGAAAAAAGGAGAAAAGATTGATCCATTATTGAAGGATGGATACTCTACAATCTCCCTTGGTTATATCGGCTTGTACGAGGTAACAAAGCTTATGACTGGCAAGAGCCACACCGAACCGGAAGGTGAGGAATTTGCCCTTCGTGTTATGAACCGCCTGCGCAAGGCTTGTGATACATGGAAGGAAGAAACCGGACTTGGTTTCGGTCTGTATGGCACACCGGCAGAAAGCCTCTGCTATCGTTTCGCAAGAATCGACCAGGAGCGTTTCGGCACGATCGAAGACGTCACAGACAAGGGCTATTATACGAACTCTTATCATGTGGATGTCCGCGAGAAGATCGACGCATTCAGCAAGTTCCGTTTTGAAAGCCAGTTCCAGACCATTTCCTCTGGTGGTGCGATCTCTTATGTGGAGATTCCAAACATGCGCCACAACTTAGAGGCACTCGAAGAGATCGTGCGTTTCATCTACGACAACATTCAGTATGCGGAGTTCAACACGAAATCCGATTACTGCCATGTCTGTGATTACGATGGAGAAATCATGATCAACGACGACAACGAGTGGGAATGTCCACAGTGCGGCAACAAGGATCACTCCAAGATGAATGTGACACGTCGTACCTGCGGCTACCTCGGCGAGAATTTCTGGAATGTCGGCAAGACGAAAGAGATCAAGGCACGTGTATTACATCTGTAAAGTCGAGGTTAGAAAATAGATATGAATTATGCGGATATCAAGCGCATTGATGTGGCAAACGGACTCGGCGTGCGGGTTTCCCTGTTCGTGTCCGGCTGTTCCCATCACTGCAAGGGCTGTTTTAACGAAGAAACATGGGATTTCAACTACGGAAAACCATTTACAGAAGCGGAGATCGAGCAGATCTTGGATTATCTGAAACCAGACTATATCAAAGGACTGTCACTACTCGGCGGGGAACCTTTCGAATATGTCAACCAGCAGGGACTGCTGCCTTTGCTTCGACGGTTTAAGTCTCTGTACCCACAGAAAGATGTGTGGTGCTACACAGGCTATGATTTTGAAAAAGATATACAGGGAAAAATGATGGTGATGTGGTCGGAGACACGCGAATTGCTCCGCTACATCGATATACTGGTCGACGGGGAATTCGAAATGGATAAGAAAGATTTGTCCCTCCGCTTCCGCGGCTCCTCCAACCAGAGAATCATCAACGTCAAGCGTTCGCTTGCAGAAAACAAAGTTTGTCTGGAGGAGGAATTTTACAAATGATTACCCATATGCAGGTAAATGTTAAGAAATTACACGAAAACGCAGTACTGCCAACCTACGGTTCTACCAACGCTGCCGGTGCCGATTTGTACGCATGTATCGATGCACCACTTACGATTGCACCACATGAGACGGTGATGGTTCATACCGGACTTGCCATGGAGATTCCAGAAGGTTATGCCGGACTTGTCTATGCCAGAAGCGGACTGGCTGCCAAACGTCATCTGGCTCCTGCAAATAAAGTGGGTGTTGTCGATTCCGATTACCGCGGTGAGTTCATGGTTGCTCTACACAATCACAGCAACGAGCCACAGACGATTGAGCCAAAGGAGCGTATCGCACAGCTTGTCATCACACCATATATCGTTGGTGATTTCGCAGTGGTTGACGAATTAGAAGAAACTGAACGCGGTGTCGGTGGTTTTGGTTCCACGGGACGATAAGATACTATTTCAAAACAAATGGGTGCACTAAGCAAGTGCACCCATTTGTTTCTGTTTCATTTTCTGAATATCTGCTGTCACATCCCGCACAGCAAACACAACCGAGGTCACATGTCCCTTTGCATCCCAGCATTGTGGTGTCAAAATCGAACAGGAACAAATTCCAAAATCATTCTCTGAGACAAATGTAATATAGGATTCTCCCTTCAGACGCTCATCCAGGTCTGACAGATTGACAAACTTTTGATAAGCGCCCCTATACGCCTGTCCCACGAAATTCTGAACGTAGCTTTCCAGCATAACTTTTGCAGTTGCCTGTTTCTGCAGCACCGCGCCGACTTCGCCTGGCATTTTGATGGCTTCCCACTCTCCCGTATCCAGGTGGATCAGAAGATTCAGTTTATAAATACTTCCGACCGCATTGATAATCCGAAACTGTTTCTGCATCTCCCGCATCGTATTCTGTGCCGACCGGTTTCGCAAAAACGTAAGAACCAGCAGGAAAAAGATATAAACGGCTGTACTAAACGCCAGAATCGTCGTTCGTGTTGCAAACACCTGACTCGAAGGATATACCACATACAATCTATACTGCTTATATCGCATCTGCCTTCCGTACCAACGTTTCCCGTTATATTTTAATTTTGTAATCCTGCCTTCCCTCCATACCGTATCATCTGTGATGTCAATCGGACATCCAACCACGGATTGCCCCTGCACATGGTTCTCATTTGTATTCAACACGATTTCACCATTCGTGATAACTACCATACCATCCATCTTAAACTGATGTCCGGAAAGCATTGTATCAAGGGAGATTTCATTCACGCCCATTGGGCGGAGTTCCACCTCATGATAACAGAGGATCAATCCGGTCACACCCTCTCTTGCGACGACTGCAAAATCATATGCCTTTTCTCCTATCTGCAGCCGCTCCATATAAGATTTTTCCGGATGCTCCAGAATCTGCGATACAGAATCATTCTTCAGTTCCTTCTCAAATAGGATCTGTGCATCTTCTCCACTGGAAAGAACGCAATTCCCCGCTTTGTCTGTCACGACAACCCCGGTAAGATTCTCATCCACCACATACGCATCCAAAATGTCCTTGTGAATTGTTACCCCATACTGCTCATACATTGCAATCGAGATTGCCTTTTCCTGCAGATTGATCAGATCCTTCGTCTTATCATCACTCACATAATTGTCGTACCGTTCACAGGTCTGACGTGCATATAGCAGCGTCTCATCTGCCACGCCACTGACCGTCTGCTTCGCCATATAAGTTGTGAGCAAAAAAATAAATGCCAGTAATAAAACTCCCGCCACGGGCGGAATCAATCTTATCACGACATTTTTCTTCGCATGTTTCGTATATTTCACCATCATTTATCCCCCCTACGATATACTTGGTGCTTTTTTCATTTGTCCCCGCACCAATTATATGTCATGATGTGTCAGCTGTCTACCACTAATTTACAAAAATCCCCCGGAATATGAAAATTCCGAGGGATTTCACTAAAAGAGAGGGACGGCTTTCTTTTACTCCAGATTCAGTTTATGCTTGCAGGTAAGTGTCGTAGCCACAGCCAGCACTGCAATTCCGACAACCTCTATGATCGTAACCGTCATAAGCACAACCAGATACTGCTTTGCCGTCGATGAGATCTGCTCCAGAAATAAGTCAATATCCTGCTTTGACAGAATCTCACTAAACACAACAACAAGTATGCCGTATATCATCTGGATCAGAGCAAAAAACACAACTGACCATATGCGTTTCCCCTTTGTGAATGCATGGCCAAATGCATAGGCGGCGTTGATCGTCCAGATATTGCACATCACACCGAGCCACATCATAAGAAGTGCCAATACGCCATCCAACACAATCAGACTCCGATCCACTATCATCCCGGACATCGAAAGGAATTGCTGTACAAACCCTACGAAATCACTGAACACCTCGAAATTCCCTGTTGCGACGCAGACAGCAAGCCCATAAACAGCAACCATCCAGGCAATCATCACCAGATCACAGATAAGTCTCGCGCCGATGAGTGTGGATGTCTTTACCGGCAGGGTATGGGTAAGATACCCCTGATCCTTGAAGAAGCGATTCCGGAAATCAAGGCATGGAAGCAGTACGACCATCACAATCACGGCAAACATTGCCAGAGCAAACATCACATCTACAAGCTTTACAAATACGGCAAATGCAGTCGTACCAACCACGTTATATAATTTATCCAGTCCGAGCACGATAACCGCAAAAAGCATCACACCGGCAGATATCATTCCGACTAATCCGGAACGGTTTACAAATTCATTTTTTATACATTTTCCTAGCATCGAAATACCTCCCTGAATATCTCATCAATTGACTGTCCTTTTTCTGCCCGCAATGCATCCGCATCCTTCTGACAGATAATCTCTCCCTCTTTGATGAAGATGACTTCATCCAATATGTTCTCGATATCCGAGATCAGATGTGTGGACAGCAGGATCGTCGCTTTCTCATCGTAGTTTGTAAGAATCGTCTGCATGATATAGTCTCTGGCAGCCGGATCGACACCCGCGATCGGCTCATCTAAGACATACAGCCTTGCCCGGCGGCTCATCACCATAATCAACTGTACCTTCTCTTTGTTACCTTTCGACAGCTTCTTCAAGGTCATATCCGGGTCGATATTTAAGAGCTTCATCATGTCATACGCCCGCGTCTCATCGAAATCCGCATAGAAGTCCTTGAACATATTGACAAGCTGACGGATCTTTAAGTACTCGTTGAAATACGTCCGCTCCGGCAGATATGAAACAACCGCCTTTGATTCCGGTCCGACCTCATGTCCACAGATGCGGATACTTCCTTTCTCTGGCTGCAGCAGACCAACCAGCATCTTGATGAGTGTCGTCTTACCACTTCCATTCGGTCCCAGTAGACCGATAATCTTTCCTTCCGGCAATGCCAGGTTCAGGTTCTCAAATACAGTTTTCGAAATCCCATATCCTTTCTTCACGCCGGATACTTCTACTAAATTACTCATGTGCTCCCTCCTCGTGTAAATATCCTTTCAATACTGTTACAATCTCACCATCTGCATATCCAAGTGTTCGCATGCTATCCACAAACGCCTGTATATGCTTCTGACTCAGCTCCTCTCGCATGCTCGTTCCTCCTGTCTTTTGCTCTGCTACAAATCGCCCTGCCGTCCGCTGGGAATAGAGCACGCCTTCGCGCTCTAACTCCGAAAGTGCTTTCTGCATCGTATTCGGATTCACGCCTGCGGTCACCGCAAGCTCCCGCACTGCCGGTACCTGATCACCCGGCTTCAAGGTGCCCTGCGCGATCTGCATCTTTATCGCATCGACGATCTGCAGATAGATCGGGGATTCATTATTGAACTTCCACGCCAATCTTTGTTCCTCCTTTTTTGTATTATTGTATTATCTGAATAGTACAATAATACAGTAGTACAATTTTGTCAAGTACTTTTTATAAAAATACGCCGAACATGTTTCATAATTGCTTTTAATCAAAAAATCGAGCAGGTTAACACCTACTCGATTGACTATTTTTATATGAAAACACCTGCCAGGCAAACCATAACCATAACAACAATTCCACATAATAACTGCTATACAAAAATAAGCATATCAAAACCACACCCAATATTCCATTTGTTTTTTTGCTTCTCACTCCAAAACAATCTAACAAAACATATATACTAAACAATATAAATAGAGCAACATATTTAACACCTATTTGTACCGCTTCTACACCTATACACATACCATAAATTATCAACGTCAACAGAATGCATGCCATTTTCACACGTCGCTTAGTTTCTGTTAAGGTATCCCCACTGTTCCAGACAGCCACAAGCAACAATATCATACCAATACAAAAATTCACATTGGCACAGTACCGATGATACAAATATGATACACTCGGTTTGATATGGAATCTTAGTTTTTCATCAACCGTCACTGGATATTCTACTTCTACATTTCCTTTCAAATCCCCACTCTGTTTTATACGGATTACATCTGTTCCCGGCTTTTCTGCTTTCACCACGCAACCTTGAAAATCCTTATGATTCCATGCCAATCCGCTGATTACATATTCATGCTCTATCGTTAAATCTGCATACGGATAGTAACTAGACAAATCCTCACATACAACCGTCGTCCTCGTTTCCTCTGGAATATATGCATAAAACGTCTTCTTTGGTGCAAATATATATGCAAGATTACATACGATCCCACATATTGCAAAAATTATTACAGCTCTGCGCACTGTCTTTTTTGCAAATGCATCCCTGACACAACGCCATGCACTTACCCGTTGTTCTATCTTACCTGTCAATATCAGGTATATCACAACTGATGAAATATGCAGGTATATTATAATAGTCGTTTTATCTGCCTGTGGGAACAACCGAATTAACATCTTACATATGCTGACTCCTGCAAACAAAAAACTCTCTGAAACAACTACATTTTTAATCATTGTATAAACCATACAACACGCAAGCAACACAGGCATCCAGTTGATCAGCCTTGGCACCCACAGCCACGGAATAATTGTATAGCGTACAGTTTCCGTTGTTTGATTCCTTACAACTGTGGAAAATATGTTATAATCCTGCACAGAAATACCAACGATCAAAATATATGTAACAATATACATTATGGTACAATAAAAAATTTTTTTCTTCATTTAATTTGTCCCAACTGTATCATTTACGATCGTATCATACACGTCCATATCTACGCTGTCCGGGTACTTGAAGATCGGATCGATCTGTGCCTGCCACTTCGTAAGCGTATCCGATAAAGCTTCCTGTACCTGCTGATTGTAAAGCACGATCTTCTGCTCATTCGTCTTCGTCTGATCAGTCAGAGCAATCATCTGGAATACATGATAACCATACTGAGTCTCCACAACCGTGCTGTACTGTCCATTCTCCATGCTGTAGAGCAGATCATACACATCCTGTCCGTATGTCTCCAGAATCTGCGATGGACTCATCGTCTGCGTCTGCGCCTGATCCAGCTGGTAGTACTCTGCCAGCTTCTCAATTGCTGCACCTGTGTTGTCCTTCAAGTCTGCCGTCGCAAGTGTGCTGCACGCCTGTAGCGCATTTTCATATTGCTGTTTCTTCTGATCATCCGTGTATGGGGTTATCACGCCATTTTCATCCATACTATAACATGCAAAATACATATCATAGAAAGTCGTCATCCGCGCTTCTTCATCGGAGATCTCAATCTTCCGGTCATCTAAGATCTTTGCCTCCACTTTCGACGCGATTGCATTTTCCTGCATCACTTTCTCGGCCTTTTCCTTCGTGATCTCCATGTTCTGTAACTGTTCATCTGTCAGTCCCTCGCAGAAATCATCTGCCTTCTGATTTAGCTCTGCCAACTCGTCATCGCCCAGTGTGATTCCAAGCTCCTCTGCATGCGCACACAACGTCTTGACGCGGACAATTTCATTTACAACTTCCTCCCGTGTCAGGTTCTCCATAGAAGTTCCCGCACCACCATCCGGAAGCACCGTCTGCCAGACATCACTGCCGTACTGCATTTCGTACCGCTCCCGCACGGTTTCTATATAGATATATACCTCGCCTTTTGTTACCAGATTATTTCCATACTGAAACACCAGTGTTCCGCTGCTTGTCTGCTTTGTTTCTTCTTCCTTTTTCTCTCCACAGCCGGAAATCATCGGTACCATCAGGCAGATACACAACAATATTGCAATTAGTTTTCGACAACGTCTATTATGCTTCATGGTTCACATCCTCCGTATTATACAATGTGCGGATATCCTCAATTACCTTCTCACAGGAAGATACCATCTCTTCCTCGATCAGCTTCGACATACGGATACGGAAATATGTCTGCTTGCCCGCGGTAAGCCGCAATGTGTTCTTATACCGCTTCAATAACGGATTGACCCGTTCCGCCTGCACAGGTGCCTGCGGCAGCATGTAAAATCGCACCTCGTCGCCTACATATTTGATATCCGTAATATAAACCTCATGTGCAATTGCTTTCAGATACGCCACATCAAGCAAGCGGAAGAACGGCTTTGGCGGCTCTCCAAACCGGTCACGCACCTCCTCTAAGATGGCATCATTATCCTCGCGGTTCGCACATTTTGAGATTCTCTTATACAAATCCAGCTTCACATATTCATTCTTCACATAGCTGTCTGGAATATAGGCATTGAGCGGAAGTTCTACGTTTGTCACGAACTCCTCACGCACCGTCTCACCAGACAGACGCCGGATCGCATCGTTCAACATCTGGCAATACAGATCATAACCGACTGCCTCAATATTTCCCGACTGCTCCTGTCCAAGCAGATTTCCGGCTCCACGAATCTCCAGATCCTTCATTGCTATCTTATACCCGGAGCCAAGATCTGTAAACTCCCGGATTGCTTTCAGCCGCTTCTCTGCGACTTCTTTTATCATCTTATCGCGCTTATAGAGCAGGAATGCGTAGGCACTCCGGTTGGAACGTCCAACACGTCCCCGCAGCTGATAGAGCTGTGACAGACCGAACCGGTCTGCATCATGTATAATGATCGTATTGACATTTGGGATATCCAGTCCCGTCTCAATGATCGTCGTCGATACTAGCACATCAATCTCACCCTTGATAAAACGGCGCATCATCGCTTCAAGCTCCCGCTCCGGCATCTTGCCATGTGCAAATTCAATCGTTGCATCTGGCAGCACCTGACGGAGTTGTCCCGTGATGTCCGCGATCGTCTCTACCCGGTTATACACATAATATACCTGTCCGTTTCGCGCAAGCTCCCGGTTGATTGCCTCTTTTACAAACTCCAGATCGTACTCCATAATATACGTCTGGATCGGCAGCCGGTCGACTGGCGGCTCTTCCAGCAGACTGATGTCGCGCAGTCCAACCAGACTCATATGCAGGGTTCGTGGAATTGGTGTCGCCGTGAGAGTTAACACATCCACATTTTTCTTCATCTGCTTGATCTGTTCCTTGTGCTTGACGCCGAACCGCTGTTCCTCGTCAATGATCAAAAGTCCCAGATTTTTAAATACAATATCCTTGGAAAGCAGCCGGTGTGTACCAATCACGATATCGACCATACCAGACTTCATCTGCTCCAACGTCTCTTTTACTTCCTTCGGTGTACAAAACCGGGACAGCATGCGGATATTGACCGGATAGTTCTTCATACGCTCACAGAATGTATTGTAATGCTGCTCGGCAAGAATCGTCGTCGGTACCAGATATGCTACCTGCCGGTTATCCTGCACTGCCTTAAACGCAGCGCGGATTGCAACCTCTGTCTTTCCAAATCCTACATCCCCACAGACAAGACGATCCATGATCTTGCCACTTTCCATGTCGTGTTTGGTATCGTCAATGGCTTTCTGCTGATCCAATGTCTCCTCATATGGGAACATCTCTTCAAACTCCCGCTGCCATACGGTATCCTCCGAATATTTGTAGCCCTGCGTACTCGAACGAATCGCATACAGCTCGATCAGTTCCTTTGCGATATCCTCCACATGTCCCTTGACACGTGTACGCACCTTTTCCCACTCTGGACCGCCAAGCTTGTTCAGCTTGACACGCGCGCCATCCTTGCCGGAGAGCTTACCGATGCGGTCGAGCTGCTCGACAGGCACGAACAATTTACTGCCCTTTGCATACTCGATACTGATATAGTCTTTCATGCGTCCATCGGTTTCCACCTTGTCGATACCACGGTAGATTCCGACACCATGATTTTGATGTACGACATAATCGCCAACGGAAATATCCGAAAATCCGGCAATCTTCTCGCCAGCATATTTCGGCAGCTTCTTCCGTTTTTTCAGTTCCTTCGAAGTAAATATATCGCCCTCTGCGATCACAAGCAGATGGCACTCCGGAATCTCAAACCCCGTCTCCATTCGTCCGACACTGATGCGCACCTCGCCCGGTTTGAGCGGCTGTTCCCGGTTCTCAGTAAAGTACGCCATGACATCGTTATCCTGTAAGTTCTTGGCGATACGTTTTCCTCGTGTCGCGGATGGCGACAGGATCAGAATCCGATAGTCCTTCTTCTTATATTTTTCGATATCCTTCATCAGATCCTCGAAGCTGTTGTTGTAGCTGACAAGCCCCTTTGCATCGATCTGAAATGCATACTGTTCTTTCCAAGCTGGCTGCTTCTTATACAGTTCTGAAAGCAACACTGGTGTACGGTTCACTAATCTTGCCACAACAGTCTTGGCATCATAGAGCACATTTGCCTGTGTCGGCAGAACATAACCGCCCTCCAGACGCCCTTCCATCGACATGCCAAACTGCATCGCATACGCACCGGCACGCTGGTTCACACGCTCTGGATCGTCAATGAAGATATCCGTATCTGTTGGGAAATAATCCAAAAACGACACCGTGTCGTCGTAGAAATATTCCACCATACTGTCTAATCCCATCGTGGAATTAAACTCCTTTAACTCCTCTAATACCGACTCCACCATCTTATTCAGCCGTGCGTATTGCTCCGTGTGGAACTGTTCCTTCAAAAGCTTCGCCTGTGCCTTATGCTCCTTCTCCAGCTTGGCAATCCCCTTGCTGATCCGCACATCGTCGAGCACCATCTCCGTAGATGGATAGATGACAAACTCCTCGACACGTTCCATCGAACGCTGGCTTTCCACGTCAAAGCTCCGGATACTGTCGATATCATCTCCCCACAACTCAACACGATAAGGGCACTCTTCCGTCAGGGAGAAGATGTCGATGATTCCTCCTCTGACCGAAAACTGCCCCGGTGTCTCTACGATTGAAGTTTTTTCATATCCAAGTGTTGTGAGCTTCCGTGAAAATGTATCGAGCTGCAAGGTATCTCCGACCTTGATCGTCAATATATTTTCTATGATATGCGAGATGGATGGTATTTTGTCCATCAATCCCTCGATGGTCGTAACAACGGTACATGGTCGCCCTTCTGCGATCTTCTTAAAAATCTCCAGACGCTCCTGCACGGTATTGTTACTGTGAATATCTGCGGAATAAAAGAGAGCGTCCTTCGCTGGATAATAAAAGGTCTGGCGGCTGTAAAACCGATAGTCCTCGACGATCTCCCGCGCGCGTCGCTCCTCATAGGTCACGATCAGACGAAACCGTTTCGTGTCTGACAGTGCCTCCATCAAAAGTGGGGTGATCCGGCGATCCATCCCCCATACATGGTGGATACCGCCTGATTCATCCCGGTGTTTTTTTAACTCTGCAAACCTTGGATCATCCTGAAATGCAAGTGTCAATGCCTTCATTTTCTGATCCTCTTTTCTATTATTTCTTACCCTAATTAAACTTGTTCATGGCGGAAGCCACATCGTGTGTGATCATCTCACAGACCGCTTCCCTCGCCCGGTCAGCGCTCTCCCGAATAATCGGCTGTTCCTCTTTCGAGAACCGCCCCAGCACATAATCCGCCAAATCCATCTTCGCCGGCTTTTCTCCGACACCGATCTTGATTCGTGTAAACTCCTGTGTGCCAAGCTGCGCAATGATATTCTTGATGCCATTGTGTCCACCGGCACTGCCCTTCGCACGGATGCGTAGCTTTCCGACATCCAGACTGATATCATCATAGATGACGATCAGATCTGACAGATCACATTTATAATAGTCCATCAGTTCCCGCACACTCTCGCCACTCAGATTCATATATGTCTGTGGCATGGCAAGAATGACCTTCTCACCCTCAATGATACCCTTTCCGATCAGCGCCTTATGCTTCTTCGTCTCGACCGGAATATTATATACATCACTGATATTATATATCACGGAGAACCCGACATTATGCCTTGTTCCGGCATATTCCTTCGTCGGATTTCCCAGTCCTACGATTATTTTCATCGTCTGCCTCCTAGTCCTCACGGTGACACATGATCTGTTCTGCTTCTTCGAGCTGATCGATCGTATTCACACCGCGAATCTCGTCGCAGGCATCTCCGGTAAGCGGAAGTGCCGATACTTTGAGACCGATCTTTTTGATCAGTGCAATCGTATCCGTCAGGTAATATTCTCCAGCGGCGTTATCATTGCTCAGCAGATCCAGACTTGCAGAAAGTGCCTCGGAATTAAAGATATACATACCGGAATTTACTTCCTTGCATGCCCGCTCCTCTTCGGTTGCATCCTTGTGCTCGACAATCTTCTCGAAATTGCCTGCTGCATCACGGATGATACGTCCGTACCCGGTTGCATCATCCAGAATTGCAGACAATACTGTCACGCCATTTGCTTCCTTGCGATGTTTCTCGACAAGTTCTGTCAATGTCTTTCCAGTAATCAACGGCGTGTCTCCACAGAGCACCAGTGTATCGCCCTCTGTACCAATAAAATCCTTGGCGCATTTGACAGCATGTCCAGTTCCAAGCTGTTCTTTCTGTTCTACATAATCTACGACATCATAGATCGCATCCTTGACCTCTCTGCCCTTATAGCCGACAATCACGCATACCTCACCGGCTCCTGCATCCTTGCACGCCCGAATCACATAATGCACCATCGGTCTGCCTAAGCACTTATGAATGACTTTCGGTAAATCAGAATTCATTCGTGTTCCTTTTCCTGCTGCCAAAATTACTGCTTTTAATTTGTTCATCTTTCTTCCAACCTTTTTCTATATTTAATACAAACTATCCCGTAGTTCCTTTGCTTTCGCAACTGCTTCTTCTGCATCCATTGTCTCGTATACATAAATCTCAGTTGTCATGACAGGCTCCTGTACACAGAACGTAAATGCATATGCATTGTCCTGATACACCTTGTAATACATGGCATTGTCCTCGTTGCAGCTCTTTGTATCCGCCCGCAACGCTTCCGCCCCTGCATCCGCAAGCAGAAATGTTACATAATAATTGACTGGTTCTTCTGCATCTGCGGTAGCCGTTTCCTCATACCTTGTATGCTGCGCTCCACAGGTCACATAAACATCATTGATCTCGTCCTGTGCAACGATTGTCTCTTCCTGTGAATCCGTAATATACACATTCTTATTTTGTTCCATAGAGATGGCTTTCTTCTGCATCTCGGCGATTTTCGTCCGATATCGGTATTCCACCTCCCGAATCTGATCTTCCACATAATCATATAGCTTCAGGAATTCCCGGTTTGATGGATTCAAACCTCCAGATACATGCTCGCCCGACGCCATATACAACGTCAGTTCCTTGTATTCTCCGTCCTTCAAATCCCGGCTTCCGATATTTCTTCGCATATGATACAGGTCAATCTCATCTATGATATCCTTGATCTGCTGAATTGTATCTGCCGATAACTGAACCGTCTCCTCCGGGCATGGATCACTCGACACCCAACGATTAAAGTCATCCGCATAAATGCGGACATTTCCATTGTCACTGATCTCCGCATGCAGCGTATACATCTCGTATGTTTCAACTGCCTCGCCTTTGACTGTCGATGACAACATCAGGAACATTCCATCCGCCAGTGTTGTATCCTCTTTCTTTCCGCATCCCACCAGACTGAAAAGCAGGCAGCACGCGCAGAAGAAATAGAAGGCTCTTTTCTTTATGCTCAATGTTCACACCTCAAGTTCTATTGCATAATTAGTGTAATTATAGCACATTTCTATTCGTACTGTCATTATTTTCACTGTAGTTTCACACTTCTTTTGTTGTTTTTACTTGAGAATATTGTAAAACACATAAAAATAATGTAAAACAAATTATATTTTGTTTTAGAGCTTATTTACAACAAAGAAAATACAAAAAAAGAAAAGGAGAACAAACATGGCAAAAGAAATCCCATACAAGATCTATCTTGAAGAAAACGAGATGCCAACCCAGTGGTACAATGTGCGTGCGGACATGAAGAAAAAGCCTGCACCAATTCTGAATCCGGCTACGTTACAGCCTGTGACACTGGACGAGCTGTCCCATATCTTCTGTACCGAACTTGCAAAGTCATTTGCAACCTTGCCAACCGTATAATTTATATTTACATCATTCATATCTAAAAAGAGTACATAAAAAGCTATGTGTATTTTCTGTTTTCCATTGTCTGACTATCAGCGGTCGCGCAGACATATACACATAGCTTTCTTTTTATCTGTTCAATTGCAATCTATAAGAATTTCAGTTCTTTCATCTGAAATTTATCTTTTCCGTGGTAAACCAGATACAACGCATGTATACCATCTGGAATCTGGACGTCCCCGGTGAAACATTCCCATGCATGCTCATCTTCTGCATATGTTATGTTGATTTTCCCGCAGGCTGATCCTTCTGGTTCCAAACGCAATTCGAAGAAATTATTTTGAGGCACCGGCATATCTACTGGTTTATGAATCAGTCTGCTCCGTGCATCGAGCCGGGCTGGTGCATCGAATCGCGCCTTATTTTCTTCTGTCTCAATTCGTCCAACAATTCCGATTCTGGTTACATTCTTAAATTCAAAATACTTGTACCCTATCAACGTTCCATGATCAATCTCGCCAATGAAACGTTCTTCTCCACTATTGGTTATATTGGGGAATTCTTCTTTATATATGCTGTTATTTCCATGCGGCATACTTCCATTCGTCAGATTGCAGGCAATCACTGCTGGATAGCTCCCCTCCGCAACAAGCGGTCCCTCATTTAATCCACAGCTTGTAACCTCCACCTGCCGAATACTTCCATCTGCTTCGATCTTTATCTTCTCTGCACACGCCTGTCTGCTATAGTCGGATTTGTGTGTGAGTCTGTGATAGAACGCATACCACTGACCATTTATTTCAATAATGCTTCCATGTGTCGTACCGGTCATATTAAGTTTCTCTTCCAATGGTCTGCCGTCCAGCCCGACATCGCCATTTGAGACAATCGTTCCTCCAAACGTAAATCCACCATCCGGCTGGTCACTTACAGCATAACAAAGTTCATGATTCTGCTTTGATGAATAGACAAAATAATATTTATCTCCAACTTTTCGCATGGAAGAAGCTTCAAAAAACGGATGTGCCTCGAATGATGTTCCTTTCACCTTATACGGAATAATATGCTTCGGCTCTTCTTTCACGGTCAGCATATCGTCCTCGAGCACCAGCATCACAGGTCCCATAATGCTGTCCGGGTATGACAGGATTTCTTCTCTTGTACGCCCAAACATCTCCATCTCCTGTTTCACATAGGCATCATTTTCCGGGAAGTCTGGCTGTTCTTCGTAATCATACTGTGTACCATAATAGAGTCTTATCACGCCATCATCATTCAGCACCGCCGGGTCAAAGCATACATACCGCATCATCGGACTTCCATCTTTATTGCGCACATGCCCTAAAAATTTATATTTTCCCGCTGGCGTATCACATACAGCCACGCTGATCGGACATGTATAACCACCCACGCCATAATCGCCGGACATCGCGTAATACAGGTAATATTTTCCATCATTTCCCTGCACAACATCCGGTGCATACATATAACAAAGCTCCGGGTAAGCAGGATCCTGATCTGCCTCATATATCACTCGTTCTTTTCTCCAATCTGTCAGATCATCTACCGGTGCCGAATACACAGTATAGTCATCCATACAGAATGTATATCCCCCCTCATGATCATGGGAACCATACAGATACACCCGGTCTCCGAACACATGTGGTTCCCCATCCGGGATATACTCATTCAAAGGTAAAAAAGGATTAAACACTTGTTTCTTTCTCATAATCTTGTCCTCCTGCTCGTTCTATTCATGCAAAGTGAGATATTATTTCCTCATGCCCTGATCTGACTATATCTTATCGTAATCTTTTTTCACTATCTACCGAATCATTGCTATTTAGTTATCAATTATTGCTATTTTTTTACGAATATTTTTGCTGTTTTTCATATTTTTCTTGATATTTTTTTCTATTTCGTTATAATTTAATAAAATCATCAACATCCAAAAGCAATTATTGATTATAGAATGGAGACAAAATATTAGCATGGCACTTAACCTGGATGGTTCTTATGAACAGATAAAATTTCACGATTATGAATCTGTGTTGTTATATAACAACACGCAATACGAAACATATGAGCCACATTGGCATGCATCCACAGAAATCATCATGCCTGTCAAAGGCGATTATACTATCATCTGCAATGGGACAAACTATTATCTGAAGGAGCGGGATATCCTGATCATTACACCTGGAACTGTTCATTCCATTCCAGCCTGTCATGGTCAACGTTATATTTTTCTGGCAGATTTCTTCCATTATATTAAATCTGACTGTTTTTCAACAATTCAGGCAGCACTCTCTCCAGTTACACTGATCAACGGGAACACACTCCCTGAAATTCATGATACATGTGCCCAACTGATTTCCTCCTGTGCAGAAGAGTATTTCGGCGAAAACCGGTTCCGTGAGACTGCGGTGTTTCATTTCCTTGTTCAGCTTTTTTTGCTGGTTGGGCGCACACTGTCTGACGAAAGTGCAGTCTTCCATGATATATCTCCTGACAAGAAAAGACATTATACCGAAGCATTTTCATCTGTATGTGAATACATCCATCAGCATTACGCAGAAAATCTATGCGTTGATACAGCGGCATCCATGACGGGATTTTCCAAGTATCATTTTCTTCGGCTTTTCAAACAATTTGCAGGCGATACCTTCTACCATTATGTAAATGCACAGCGCATTTATCATGCATGCCTGTTGCTCTCTGACCCTGAAAAAAATATAACGGAGGTCGCAATGAGCTGTGGATTCCACTCTATCTCATCGTTCCTCCGTATCTTCAAACTACAAAAAGGGTGTACCCCGACTGAATTCCGCAGAATTCATAATACAACCAATACCTCCATTACTCTGCCAGCATCAGACTGAGCTGGTACTGGAAGGAATCCAGATTGTTGTTATGCAGGTCGATTGCCTCCGCAATATCGTAGTCAACCAGAATATCGTTTTTGATCGCAACGATCCGGTTACCTCTGCCCTGTCGCAATATCTCAATTGCATACGCGCCCATCAGCGAACCATACATACGATCCTTTGCCGTTGGCTGTCCTCCTCGCTGGATATATCCAAGCACAGATACACGCGACTCAATTCCTGTCTCCTTCTGAATCAGATCTGCCAGCTTGCCTGCATCCGTTACACCTTCTGCCACGACAACCAGATAGCTGTTTCTGCCATCGGTGTGCCGTTTACGCAGTGCATTTATAATGTAATCGAAGTTTCCGTCCCATTTCTCCGGTAATACGATAGCATCTGCGGATGTCGCCATGCCTGCCCAGAGCGCGATATAACCACGCTTTCTGCCCATGACCTCCACGACACTGCAACGGCCATGGGATACCGATGAATCGCGGATCTTATCGATTGCCTCCATCGCAGTATTCGCTGCTGTATCAAACCCCAGCGTATATTCGGAGCAAGCCACATCCCGGTCGATCGTGCCCGGAATACATACGATATTCACGCCCTCGTCCTTGAACTTAATCGCACCGCGCAGTGTACCATCTCCGCCGATTGCAACAACTGCATCTACGTCATGTGCCCGCAGGTTTTTTGCCGCAGTGTGTCTGTATTTCTGATCTAAAAACCGTTCGCTCCTGCTTGTAAAAAGAATCGTACCACCTTGATTGTTGATGTTTCGCACATCGTCTAATCCAAGCGGAATCGTCTCCCAGTCTATCAGCCCTTCGTAGCCGCGCAGGACTCCAACGACCTCGATACCGAGATTGTTCGCGCTGAACACAACCGCACGAACCGCGGAATTCATTCCCGGTGCATCACCACCACTTGTCAGTACCGCTATCTTCTTAATTTCACTCATTTTGTCTTATCCTCCGGATTATTTATTATCAATTGTGCAACTGATAATTGTATGTGTATTGTACAGATATTACCAATTCTACACAGACACGCTCTCGCTCGGTTCATCACGTAATGGTACTAAATTCACGCCAAACAAGTTTGCCGTTCATTAAGTACCAACGTGCTTCAACGGTCTGTTTTAGAATTGGTAATATCTGCACAATCATATACATCTACTATGTTGCACAATTATAAAATCACTTACATATTGTCTTGTAAAATGCGTCTACCTGCTGCCAGTTGCACGCAGTGTCGTCGAATGCAAAATACGACAGCTCATACGATTCGCAGTCACCCGTGATCAAAAACTGGATGATCACTTCCTTCTCGCTTCCCTTATAATACGCGTTTCCATTGAATTGTACGACCTGTTCTCCACTTTCTGCGGTAAAGGATTCCCATTTTGTATTCGTACAGTAATCATCCAAAGCTTCGCCATAGGTTTTCGTTCCATAGCTCTTCATCTCATAATCTGCCACCGGCTGTTCCCGGATATACATTACCCGCTTATCCATCAGAGAGGACTGATCCTTGCCAATATGTGCTTCTCCGACTCCGACCACGCAGAGCACCACGGTCGCTATAATCGCCAAGATCTTGCAGAACTGATTCTCTATGAAGCCCTGCCATTTCTTTACATTTAACGCAAACGCCAAAATACCGCCAACAATCGCGCCGCCGATATGTCCATAGATATCCACATTCCCGCCTGCAGAATAAATCGCATATCCAATCACGAGTGCAATAGCGATAATCATATCCTTCCGCTCGGCATTCTTCCGTCCCATAATCTGGAGGAACACTGCTGCACATATAATTCCGAAGACAGCCCCGGACGCGCCCGCGGCAAACCGTGGACTCTCCGGATGCAGCTTGTGTGCAATCTCCATCGAGAGGAATCCTGCTCCAACGCCGGAACCAAAATAGATGATTGCCATCCGCAGGGAACCAAGCCTTTGTTCTACCAGTTTACCAAACAGAAAGAGCGCCACCATATTTCCTATCAAATGCTCAAAATCCGCATGTATGAACATATAAGAGATCAAACGACGATATTCGTGGTTTATCGTGATGTACTCATAGTTAATTCCTGCAAGCTGGAATGTGTTTTCGATACCAATACACATAATCGCCGCAATCACATTCGCCACAATAATCAGGATTGTAACAATCGGAATCGTCTGCTTTGCACGCACGGGCTGAACCGGTGGCACTGTATGAACCACATACGGATCTTCATATGCATAAGGATTCTGGTTTGTATATGGATTCTGATTCTCATATTTCTGCGACGGCATGCCATAATATGGGCCTGATTTTCTCTCCTGATCCGTTTCATTATCTCTTCTTAACTGCACTTGTACATCCCCTTTCTACTTGTGCATATCTTTTGTTTCTATCACACTGCAACAATTATATTCTACCTTCCCATTCTAGGCAACCAAAACTTGCATCCCGCTTTATTTTATCTTCCGATTGGGGCTTTTTTCTTGTTCCGCCATTTTTCCCCCAACCTGCTTGCAAGCAAGCTTGCAGCGATGCATGTGCTTGGCTTGTTGCTCCGGATAATCCTGCAGGCTTTCGCCTGCACAT
>NZ_JBBNHG010000020.1:0-19648 GCF_040094675.1 Coprococcus hominis (ex Arizal et al. 2022) | reverse complement strand
GTCTGTCTGTCTGTCTGTCTGTCTGTCTGTCTGTCTGTCTGTCTGTCTGTCTGTCATGAGCGTGCTGCCTGTTTCAGCAAATGTCAAGAGCAAATCACGATAATATTCATATTGCTTCTGGCGTGCTTCGATTTCGGCTGGCAAGCCAATATTTAAGTCTGTGCAGATGGCATCGAAATGTTCAATTACCTGTACCAACCTTTTTTGCGTATCAAGCGGTGGAACAGAAATGAGCACTCTTCCAATATCATCCTTATTTATTTTTGTAGGTGTTGCATCCCACAAAATCCATTTACTCAATTCTCTTCGACCCCAACCGCTTTCCAGATAATACTTCAAATACTTGCTATCAACAACTTCTGTATTTGGACGCAACAGTGCAAGCGAAACATAATAGGCTAAATCATCATCGCGATCTACCACTGTACATTTTCCGATAATGCCTGCAGTAATCCTTGTCATAAAAACATCACCTGTGCGGGGTTTAATTTTGTATTTTTCATAAGCTTCAGGTGAAATAAACTTTTGTGTTCCATACAGATCATCAATGTTTTCTACACTCACAAATGGTATTCCACTATTAGTATATTTTGGTGTTTGATGTGTTCCATCATAAATTTCACAAATAGTATTTAGCTTAACTTTTTCAGATTTACACCCTTTTTGTATTAAAGTATCTCTGTAAAAATTATACTGTTTCTTCCGAGCTGTAAGCTCGGCTGTAAGCTCGGCTGTAAGTAACGCGAAAGAGTCCAAAATATGGACTATTTCACGTTGTACCTCCAGAGGAGGTACGGCGATCTTCAATGCTTTAAAGTCCCCTCCCGTCAATTTAGGAATATTCCCATGAATCAACGATGTTACATCTATAGTCTGAAGATAATGGTATAAATAGCGTAGCATTACACCATCTTTTTCTTCAATAATATGGGCATGATTGTTTACCCATATTTTTCCTTCTGCCCATGTTACAACTGGTGTGCCTGATTTAGTAATAACACTTCCATCTTCGCCAACTAAAACAAATGTACCATCAAAAATATAATTTGCCACATAATCTTGAATTCCATTAGCTCCATAATATGGATATTCTCCAGCTTCACGAGCTGCTTTTGTTATTGGTTTTCGCTTTTTGTCAAGCAAATTACAACAATCCTCAAGGCAACGTATTTCCACACCATCTGGGCAATATTCCTTTATTAATTCATTTACTCTATTCATTTTCGCCCATTTTCCTTCCTTGATAAAATTCACTATCACTTTTAGCCAGTTCTGCAAAAACTTTCTCCATGTCTATTGGTGGTAAATGTGAGGTAACCTCATCCCAGTCAATAATTTCATAATTGAAATGAAATTTATCTCTATTCTCTTTATAATAGGTTTCTGCTACATTACATAAAATCATGCATATTCTTCTAACATTCATCCTATATTCACGTTTCTGTTCATTTCCAAATTGAGTTATAGTACTGGCATCTGAATAAATCTCAAACGGTTTAGCCTTTTCAATAACCAACGAAAAATGATCTATAGGTTGATTGGTTCGTAAACTGTCATTTTTCATACTTGGATTTCCTTCGTGTAACAGTGAACAGCGTAAACTATAAATTACCTCTCCTGACAAATACGGCATATCATCTTTATCTTCTGGATTCTTTTCATATTTACCTATTTCTTCGTCATACCATAAAATGTATCGTTTTCTGCTACTTCGCTCAGTTGGATACGCAGCCTTACCACAAATGTCAGGCAAGGTGAGTGCAGAACTTAATGCTACAAAATATAGTTCGTTTTCCAATGCCTTTCTTATATCTTGAACCAGTCGAATTATCATTTACACCTCGATTTCTGCAATGATCTTATCAATCTCATCACGAAGCACTTGCTCACGAGCAACAATTTCCTTAATTTCTGCATTCAGCTTCACGATGTCAATTTTCTCTCTGGTATCTTTGGCTTCGACATAAGTGGATACAGACAAATTATAATCATTGCCGGATACTTCTTCATAGCTTGCCAGATGTGCAAAATACTCCACCTCTTCTCGCTTAGCAAACACATCCACAATACGGTCGATATTCTCTGGTGTCAGCTTATTGTTGTTGGTAACCTTCACACACTCGCTTGTGGCATCAATAAACAGAGTCTTGTTATCTGTCTTGTTCTTTTTCATTACCATGATACAAGTTGCAATCGAAGTACCAAAGAATAGGTTACTCGGTAACTGAATAATACAGTCAATATAGTTATTATCCACCAGATATTTACGGATTTTTTGCTCTGCACCACCACGATACATAATTCCCGGAAAGCATACGATGGCAGCAGTTCCATTAGATGCAAGCCATGACAGGCTGTGCATAATAAATGCCATATCTGCCTTTCCTTTCGGTGCAAGAACTCCAGCCGGTGCAAACCGTGGATCGTTGATAAGCAAAGGATTATCATTTCCCGCCCACTTGATAGAGTATGGCGGATTAGACACAATCAGCTCAAACGGCTCATCATCCCAGTGCTGCGGACTGAGCAATGTATCTTCACAAGCTATATCAAATTTATCAAATCCCACATCATGCAGAAACATATTAATACGGCACAGATTGTAGGTTGTGATATTGATCTCCTGTCCATAAAAACCGTTACGGATAGCATTCTTTCCCAGAATTTTCTCAGCCTTCAGAAGCAATGAACCCGAACCGCAAGCTGGATCATATACTTTATTGATTTCTGTTTTTCCTACCGTACCAAGGCGTGTAAGCAGTTCGGACACATCTGCCGGAGTAAAAAACTCTCCACCAGATTTTCCGGCATTCGATGCATACATAGTCATAAGATACTCATACGCATCACCAAAGGCGTCGATGGAATGATCTTTCACATCTCCCAGATTCATTTCGCCTACGCCATTCAGTAACTTTACGAGTTTTTCATTACGCTTTGCAACGGTAGAACCCAGTTTATTGCTGTTTACATCATAGTCATCAAACAGTCCAGCAAAGTCGCTCTCTGCCTCGCTGCCTTTCGCTGATTCCTCGATGTGACGGAACACACGCTCCAGTGTTTCATTTAAGTTTTCATCATTCGCAGCATTGGCACGGACATTACAGAAAAGTTCACTCGGAAGGATAAAAAATCCTTTTTCCTCTACCAGTCCTTCTCTTGCTTCTTCTGCATCCTCATCCGGCATTTTAGCAAAATCAAAATCCGTGTTGCCCGCATCAATCTCACCACTGTTTATGTAATTACACAAGTTTTCGGAAATATAACGATAGAACATCGTGCCAAGAACATAATTTTTGAAGTCCCAGCCATCGACTGCTCCACGCAGTTCATCTGCAATTGCCCATATTGCACGGTGCAGTTCATCACGTTCCTGTTCCTTTTTGGTATCAACCATTCTCTTTTCCTCCGTTATCCTCTGGTACAAATTCCAGAATATCGTCAACGCCACAGTTCAGAACACGGCATATACTCTCTACGCTTTCGAGGGAAATATACCCATTACGTTTCAGCCGTGTGATGATATTTGCGGAGAAGCCAGCCTCCTGCTGCAACTGTGCATTCGTCATATTTTTTTCTATCAGTAAATGGAATAATTTTTTGTAACTGACCGACATGTCATCCCTCCATTATTTTGCCAACAGATATAGGAATAGAGTATCACGAAAACGTGAATTTTTCAATCTATACAAAACTGTATTTGTAATACTAAACATGCAAAAAAGCCATAAGATTTCTCTTTTCAAAATCTTACAGCTTTTCTATCATGTTGCGTCCCAAACATCATCTATATTTACATGTAATACCTGCACAAAATCCCGTGGGTTATTTTCGGGTTATTTTTCAGCTGCCTATGCCTTCCGGACCTTGATTTTACTGACTTTTGGGAGAAGCTTTCAAAGAGTGCCGTGGCAGATAAATAATATTTTTATCATTGTTTTGTTTCTCCTTGTTTTGCCCCAGAATGCCCTGTTTTGCAAGGGTTTCCTGGGTTATTGTGATATGCTCTGGAATTACAGAATGTGACAAATCAGAGCAGAATTGAGCAAGTTATTACTACCTGTTAGTTGTAAAAGGGAAAGGGTTACTACTAAGTGGTTTTCTGTTCCTTTTTTTCACGAACATCCTATTTTTACGTAAGCGCATAGTTTCAGGGTATCCTCTAAACATATAAGAACCCTATTGCTAGGATTCCTGTACGCTAACATTTTGCTCGTTCTGTTTGCAGCATTTTTTCTGGACATCTTCATTCCATGGAGCCAGTTTTGCTAACTCGTCATCTGTCATATCCCCGTTTGGACGATGCTCCAACAGATATTTCAGATACTCGTATAAATTTAGACCGTATGCCTTTGCCATTTCAACAATGGTCAGGTATAAGGCATTGGCAGACGCTCCATCCGGTGTATCAGAGAACAGCCAGTTCTTTCTGCCTACGGTTACAGGGCGGATGCTGTTCTTGCTTAAGTTGTTCCTCAGACTGCACCGACCATCCTCCAGATAGGTCATTAAGAAGTCCTCGCGGTTTTTGATATAGGCGATTGCTTTCTGGAGTTTGCCGTTACTTCCGGGATTTACCTGTTTTATCCATGCCAAGTAGCCCTCAATGACCGGTTTCTGATCTTTGAGGCGACGGTTATGGATCTGTTTGAAACTAAGCTCTTTTTCCTTATGCTTTTTCTCCTTTAATTGATGGCTTAATTATACCACAAGAAACGGCGAAAAAACCAGTAAAATCAAGGCTTTCGGGCGGTTCTGATAGCTCTTGACTGTTCAATATCAAGGCCGGACATCAGTCAGTCAAACTGTTGCCATGTGATGGATTTTACCTCGGATTTATTCCGAGGCCGGCGGTATCTTCCCTGGACAACATCCAGTCTTTTATATAGCAGAACGAAACTATCCGATTCACGGAGAAGTACTTTGATACGGTCGCACCGCTTACCGCAGAACAGATAAATAGAATGACCGTTTGGTTCTTCTTTCAACTGCTCTACAACAATGGCACACAAGCCATCGATGGACTTTCGCATATCAGCGTAACCTGTCACGATATAAATGTTAGCTGCAAGTGAGATGTCACCAATCATGATTCATACCTCCCAGACATCGAAGCGTGCTTTGAATCAGTTTTTCATCAGCTCCGTTAAAGAGACGCAGAGTGACACCACCGACAAGAAGTTCAGCAGCCACTGTAAAAGAATCAGTCTGCTCAACCAGGCTAACATTATAATCCACCTTCAGGCTAGAATCCTGCGGCTGGATCAGATCAATTTTTACCACTTCCTGAATGTTCGGAACCGCATTTGATTTTGCTTCAGAATCTGGGAAAGGATACCCTCGTTTCCGAAGCCTGCTTACCCAGTTGTAAAAGTTGCCGGGGGGAATGCCGTTTTGCTTACACCATTGGTAATCAGACAGCCCGCTTTGGCGGCATTCCATAATCAGTCGAATCTGGTCATCTTTACAAACACGTTTGCTCATAATGATTGCTCTCCTTTGAGATAGAGTGAAATGTTAGCATTTCCTAGCAATCATTATAGACAATAAATAGGGTATTGAAAATCCACCCTAAAATTAGGCGCTTACTATAGATGAGAAAAAATTCTAATATCTAAGAGAAATACTTGATGTGATTTTCTAAAAATGGGCAAAAAATAAGGAGCAACCTTTCGGTTACTCCTTATTGACACTCAATCTATTGTTGCCCTTATTCTATTTGCCAGTCTTTTCGGAATGTCATCTTCTACATCCCACATAATAGTATTTTTCTGTGCTATATCAAAATGTAATCTTGTATCCTTTTGGCACAATTGAATAACAGTTTTGCCTATTCCCATTGCATATCCTTCCTCAAAATATGCTCCATTATTTTGGTGCGTTAAATCAACCACCACAAACTTACTTTCTCTAATACACTTCAAAAGTTCAGGCGTTATAAAATCATTGTGTTGAACTTCATCTATAAAAACCGCAATATAATCTGCATCAGAAATACCTTTTCGAATTGCATCTCTTAATTTTAGAGTCTCATTTCCAAACTTCATAGCGACAAGGACATTACGTCCATATGAAGAATTCTTCTGTAATTCATCAATTCTTTTGTATGCAGCAGGGTTTAATGTTATATCGATAGCATCTTCAGTACTTGGGCCTGCATTATATTTTATATATCCAGTATCACTTAAATACCTAAGCATATATTCAACTTCATATATGTAGTCCTCTTCTTTTCGTTCTTCTGAATTCTCATACTCATGTGAAAATTTATCGACATCAATTTCATACCTATCAACAAATAACATACTTATCAGTTCTTGTAATGATAAAGAAACCTGTTGTCCCACATGTTTCATCCTTTTATTCAGATATAATAATATATGGTCAATCCTATCTGAAAATGTACGAGGATACCAAGATTCAATTATATCATTATCCATATGTACCGGAAGTCCATGCGTATTCTTCCCTGAATTAAAATCTTGTTTATACTCATCACATTTTTCTTTATTTAACATAGTATTATATCGATGTTCTATTTTATCACCGCCTTCATATCTATGATATGCTAGATATGAAGCAAGATGATTCTTATTAAATGGTATTTTCTCCTCCCAAAAAGACAACTCATATCTTCCACATATAGGACAGTCATAAAAGGACAAATATGAATCCATATCTACTTGATGATATGCCATTGTTTTGCACACAAAACATTCCTTTTTTTCTGACATTTATTTCTCACCTTCTCATTTTATATATTTGTTCAAAAATCATTTTTCTCTTTCTATTAATTCCATATCGAATTTTATTCTTCAAACATATCCTGAATCTGTTCAAGAATATATTCATTATTAAACCAAAAGCACTGTTTTGTCATAACATCACCATTAGGCAATTCACTACCATTACTTCTTGGATTTTCTGTATCTGCATATCCGATAGATTTCAAATCATAATACACCAATGATGCATGTGGACGAATGGAAATAATTTTATTATATTCTTTTGGAGATTTACACAATCTATACTCTTTGCGTTTTGGATTTGTATTTCTTGTGTCCGGGAAATTATTCAGCATTCGATTCATTCCCCTCTTAGTCAATATTGGAGTTCCATCTTCCTTTTGGTCTTTTACAAATTCAACTCCTTCACGAATGATATCTCTTATATCTTCCCATCCCTTACGGATAATAGATTCATCCTCCTGTGGAAGTCTCCAGAAACGTGCACCAAAGAACACAAAGTCATCCCCATCTTCTTTAAATACAGACCACAAAAATTGTCTATCAACCATTTCCTCATAAACAGTTGATTCTTCCCATGTTTCTTCAATTAAATCCTTGAACTCAAATGCTGAAAAAGATATATCCTCATTCATAGTTAAATCACTATTTACACGTAATGTCTTTACATATGTATTAGATCTAACAAATTCTTCAGCCTGCTCACTTGTGATACCAAGCATAGCAAATGTAGTACGTGCAAATTCTGCTTTGTCAATAGTTGTCTTTGAAGACCACTGTTCAAAATCATCTGGTTCCATCAACGATTGCCTTATTTCTGTAACAGTCATTCCAATATATGGCTTGAATCTACTTAAAACTATTTCTTCAAAAGTATGGTCTCTTAACTCCTCTGCATCACTTATGATAGCATCATACTGACGAATAATATCATAGGTTTCCTCGTCTTTATCTGGATCATACAACAAATTATTAGCATCTATGTATTCACTAAACAACTGATTCATATATGAAGGTTTAAAAGAAAATGCTCGCCCACCATTTTTTGTGCAAGGAGACAAATAATGTGCTTCACTTTCATGTAAATCTGAATATCTTCCTTCATTTACACAATCCCTAATATATCTATAATCCTGTTCAATCATAGCCATATCAACTTCCGGGATTTTAACATACGCTGATTTATGAAATGGAAATTGAAATGGCGTTCTACCTTGATTCGTTTCATCTATATAGTATACTAACATCATCAATTTACATTTTTCATAAATATGAGAGTCACAGAATTTCTCTGGTAGTTGCTCATTACGATTTATCATTCCTAAAACAAGTCTTTCCTTTACCTTTAATCCTGCTCTAGTTTTGTATATCAATGGACTTACTTTTAATTCAACTCCAACAGCACCCAAATCGGCTTGTGCTTCATTGTCACGTGGTTCATCAAAATAAACTTCTTGAACTAAAAAGCCAATTCGACCTTTATCTCCTCTGTGTGATGTTCCATATTCATCAGTCCATCCTTGGATACATTTTTCTGCATAGTATTGCAAAATATCATTTCGATGTTTACCAGTTACCTCAAGTTCATAAACATCCGCAACAACACACCCCTCTAGAGCCTTTGCATGACGTAAAATATCCCTTCTATCATGTTTATCATATTCATAAGAAAGTGACATTGCATCCTCCTTTCTATGGCTCTTCATTAGCCATAATACCATCAAGAACCTCACCCATTCTTGTTATCATTGGAACTACTAATGCATTACCCATGCAAAAATATCTCATTCTCTTAGGCATCCCTGAATTTGTCCAGTCATCATCGAATCCTTGTAGTCTCTCTGCTTCAATAGGTGTCAATAAACGAAGTCTTCCGGAACCCGGGTCTGTCACAACATGTGTACTTCTATTTAATGTAGACTCACTGGTTAGCATTGTTCTTCCAGGTCTATCCCAAGGGTCTGGAAATGCAACAGGACCTTCAGAAAACGTATACTCGTGACCATCTTTCGTCTTTCTTGGAATTTTTTTTGCACCTTTTAAATAAACCCATTTAGGCTTTTTATCTTCAGTAATGTAAAACTCTTCGTCCACATTTTCTTGAAGTATCTGTTTAATTAATATCGGCTGAATTTCATTTTCAGAAATATCACAAGTATAAATTTTCCCTTCATGCATATATCCCGCTTTGTTAAATGCAAAAACAAAATTATCAGATATATTAATTATATCTTCGTCTGTTTCGTATTCACCTAATGTCCCACTAGCAATATCAGTATTCGCAACAATAGGAAATGCTTGTACCATAAATCCACTTTTTGAAAGCACATCTACAGGTGATACTCCAACCATATTCTTACCATATACAGTATCGTTTCTATATGCAAATATAAATGTCCTTCTACGTCTCTGTGCAGCTCCATATGTTGCAGCATTAACTACTCGCCATTCAACTGAATAATTTAAGCTTGCTAAACAAGCTAATATAATACCAAAATCTCTTCCTCTCTGGCTTGCAGGAGATTTAAGCAATCTATCTACATTCTCAAATATGCAAAAGGCTGGTGTTTTAGCAATAATTGTATCTCGGATTTGCCACCACAATACACCTTTCTTTCCTTCTATTCCATGAGAAGATGCTAATGTATGAGCAACGCTATAATCTTGGCACGGAAATCCACCTACTAGTAGATTGTGGTCTGGTATAGCATTCTTATCCATTAAAGAAATATCTTCTCCTGTATGATATTCCCCACGCAAATCTTGTAAATCACCAAAATGGTCTACATAACAATCATGAGCCCATTGATTAACTTTATCCGGCTCCCATTGTGAAAACCAAGTGGTCTTCCATCCAGTTCCTAATCTTTCCATTCCTACACGGAATCCACCAACTCCTGCAAAGAGTTCACACATAGTTTTTTTCATTGCCATAAAAAAGTCCTCCTTGGCATACAGCCATCTCACTTATTCTTCGAGTCCGAACATTGTCGTATTAGCACCATCAAATGATGGATCATTGGACTCTAGCACTCTTGCATAAATAGTCCGTCAGTTCGTTGAACACATATTATTTATTGATTTCTTCACATTCATCTACCATAGTATTAATTGCTTTACGAATGGCTTCTGATTTTGTAACCTTCATACATTTGCAATATGCTTCCAATCTAGTCAAAGTAACATCATCCATTCGGATGGTATAACTCTTAACCATATTGTTATCTCCTTTTGGACGTCCCATCTTTTTCATAATGCTCTCCTCTCGTGCATATTGATATTATACTTTTTGCATTACAAAAAGTCAAGTGAAAATCGAACAATTGTTCGCTGTGTTTATAAAAAAATTACTCCAACTAACCTGCGATTTCCTCACAAATTAGCCGGAGTTGTGTTCAAAGTTTTGTATGTGTGCCATCGCTTAGTAGTCAATTACTACTGAAGTGGTAAACTAATTTTGGACACAGAGGGGGGTATTTTGGGACACAGATATATTATAATCAATACATGAACTAATTATCTGTGGGCATCTATAACTCCCATGTTAACAGGAGGTTTATCATGAAATACACCAAAGAACAACGTTTGGACATTGGTCGCCGAATCTATGACGGTGAGATAGATTGCTATCAGGCAGCCGAAGAGTATTCTATTAATCACTACACTGCTAGAGACTATATGAGACTCTATCGAGATACCTATCAACTACCAAAACGATCAGCAGCAACTCATACTTGTAAATCTGTCTCAACTCCTCTGGCTGCAAATAGCCAAGCAAGTCTTCAAGAGTATCAGGAAATGACCAAAGAGGAATTGATCCAGGCTCTTATTCAGGCGCGAATTACTGAAGCACGATTAAAAAAAGGCTACGAAGTGAAGGGGGATGGTTCAATAATTCAATACAGCAACAAGAATACCAAGTAATACTGGAATTATCTGGAGAGTTTCCAGTGAATCTACTTTGTGATGCCATGAATATCAACAGAAGCAGTTTCTATTATTGGAAGAAGATGCTTAGTAATCCGGCACCAAGAACCAGGGCGTTAATCGATAACATACAACTATTTCAGAAATATCATATGAAATATCCGTCGCATGGCTACAGATGGCTAAATGCCAAGATTCGATTGGATAAAGGAATCGTTATGTCTGATCCTTACGCTCATAAATGCTGTAAAAAAGCCGGAATCAAAAGCAAGGCAAAGCATTATAGATACAAGAAACCGGGTGTTCCATTTAAGATATTTCCAAATCTTCTTATGTCAGAAATGCAGATCGATGGTCCGCTCCAGTGTATTGTTAGCGATATGACTGCTTTCTGGGTGAAAGGTATCTATTACGAACTTACATTATATATGGATCTATGGAATAACGAAATACTTAGCCATTCCCTTTCATCGAAGCGTGGCAATCGAATGACATATATAAGTGGACTGGAAGACCTTTTGGAGAAAAAGAAACAACATCCAGAATATCAGATGATTCTCCACAGTGATCAAGGATCTGTATATGCTTCAAAAGCATTCAATAATCTTCTTCCAATGTATGTGACCAGATCAATGTCGCGAGCAGGAACACCTACAGATAATAGTGCTATGGAATCCATTAACGGTTGGATTAAAGCAGAATTATTTATGGACTTTCATGTAACCGGTGAGCGACCAGTTCACGAAGAAGTTGATGAATATATCAGGTTCTTCAATGAGGAACGACCAGCATATTCGCTTAGTTATCTAACTCCGAAGCAATATCGTGAAAAGTATGCTGCATAATCTGTTCATAGATTCGGATCCGAAGGTAGAAACCAGACACCGCTTTAGCGGCTTGCCCTTGACATTTAGTCGAAAAAAAACGCTACAATGAATGTCCGGCGTATGACTAATATAATTTGTTTATGAGTTCATACCGTCGGTATTATCTGCCCAGAGTTTCTTGGAGCGATGTCAAGGGTGGCGTATGGCGTATACAGCCGTACAATGTAACTGACTATTTTTTTATATTTCGTGTCCAAAATTTGTTGACAAGTGCACTACTAAGGATTTCTCCCCACACCTTTGCCTTTATCTCGATTCCCCCCATGAGCCTTAGTAGTCGAAAACGTAGTATTTTAAATATTTCCCACCATATTCTGCCCTGTGTTGCCCCACTTTGCGAAGGTATGCATTATCATAAAATTGGAGTGCCGTGGCAGATGAAAAGTACTTTTATCATTGTTTTGTTTCTCCCTGTTTTGCGAGGTGCTCTGGGATTATGGTAAAATGCTCTGAAACTACAGGTTGTAGCAAAACAGAGCAGAATTAGGCATGTTGTTACTACCTGTTAGTAGTAAAACGGAAAGGTTACTACTAAGGATTTTTAAGTTTCAGTTGGTAAATTATTCTCCCTAGGAACAATTGTTTGATTTATTCCATTAACCACAACATCAAAGTTTTCCGTTTGATTATAATGAGCACGGTTTTCAACATCCCAATAATCTAACATAATTTTAAATGGCACGTTTTCCAATATTATATATAAAAACAAGCATTCGTGCATACATGTCAATACATTGTTGCACGAACGCTTGTTTTTTATTCTATAATCTTTTGCCTCAAATAAATCTATTTATATAAAAGAGCAAACATTCATTGTATGGTAGTAAATTCATTTTTCAAAATTAACTTATTTTTTGAAAAGCCTTACTTGCAATCGGTATTATATGATACAATTCTGTCGGTAATTTTTCTATTTCCGATTTTGTATCTGTGTCCTTAACCGTTATGCCAACAATAATTTGTGATTTCTCCCCTAAATCAAGTAAACTGTTAAAAAACTCCTCCATATCTTCTGGAATGATACTATGCTGATTTGGTTCGTCAAATATTATTACTCCTGGATGATTTCCTTTCTTCTCCATTGATGTTTGCATCAATGCTATTGTATACGCCCATATTGCCCTAATATTGTCACTTGCTGACGAATCAAATTTCATATCAAATTCTTCTATTACTGGTAAATAACTTTCTTCTGATATTTGTATTGCATCCATATTAGCAACACTCTTATATCCGTATTTACGCAAGTTTTCAATAAAATGTATTTTTAGTTGTTCAATCTTATCATAATCAGATGACGAAAATTTTTTTCTCGGAACTTTTTTCTTACCATCCAGCATTTTTTTCCAATCTTTGCCTAATGTTAATAAGTTATCTAGTTTTTTATCCACAAATTTCTGTAAAACTTCTAGTTTTTCAATTTTATTTAACAAATCTATTTTTTTATAAACAATAGATTCTGACATGTTATCATTAATTGAATAGATATCATTTCTTAATGCCATGGCTAATCGCCTTAATGAAAAAATCTTCCCCTGCAATAATTGCAGCCTTTCATCAATAACTTTTTTATTTCCATAATGGCTTTCTCTCGCATATGAAAGCATTACTTTCTGAGCTTCTAAATGACGAATATTTTCATCTATACTCATAATTTCCGTTTCTTCCATCACTGGCAATAGCGAATCTGCTATTGGTTGATTACAAACAGGACAAATATTTTCAAATGATTTGCATCCTATTTCTGAGCCAAGTTGTCTCAACTTGGCAGCATCTTTATTATTTTGTAAATCAGTCTCTATAATTTCCAAATTATCATTCAAAATTAAAATTGCTGCATTTTCTTTTGAAATCTGACTTCTTAGGCTATAAATTTCTTCTTCAAACTGATCTATATCTTTTTCTGTTTCTTCAAGTTCATTTTGCAATTCATCAAAATTATCAATTACTCGAGGTTTTATTGATTTTAATTTTTCACATTCATCTTTTAGTTCTTGAATAAAAATATCTAAAGGCTTTTTTTCTTTGAATATATGTATACCATCCGCACTAATTTGTGTAAACTCACATGGTTCCAAAGGAACTCCCGATACCGAGCATGTTTCTCGATTGACTGCATTTTGTAATTCCTTTATCTCTATTATCC
Organism: Coprococcus hominis (ex Arizal et al. 2022); assembly: GCF_040094675.1. Classification (NCBI taxonomy): domain Bacteria; kingdom Bacillati; phylum Bacillota; class Clostridia; order Lachnospirales; family Lachnospiraceae; genus Coprococcus; species Coprococcus hominis (ex Arizal et al. 2022). The sequence continues at coordinate 5,942 of NZ_JBBNHG010000020.1, read as the reverse complement.
ACTCATTTCTAATTCTTGCTTCCTCAAACTTAAGTTCTTCTTTTTTCTTTTCCGTATCAATTGTATCCATATTAAGGACATATTCAATTACCCGTTTTTTTGAATCTTTAATTCCAAGAACCGGAATACCAGAAAAGATATCTCCCCATCCATGCTTCTGTTCTATAAACATACATGAAAAAATCAATTGCATATATAATTTGCGCTGTTTTCCATCTGTCGCAGGAACAAGTGGTAATTCAAGATGTAGAAACTTTTCTAGGAATGTATGAAACCCTTTTATATTTGTTGCTGAATTTTTCATATGAACATACATATCCTCTATTAGTATATCATCGTCATTAATCTTATCCAATGACGAATAATATACTGTCACTAGCTTTGAGTCTCTTTTTAAATCCTTTGCTGTCCTATATAACGTTACAATTTCCAAGCCATTTGATATTTCTAAATATATTTTTGATTCTACAACACTAAGTTTTTGATCATTATCCTCAATAAATGTTTTATATGCAGAAGTAAGTACCTTTTCCCCTTTTCCGCCTATTATTTCTTCAAATCCAAGACCATAATATATAGCTTCAATTATTGAACTTTTTCCGCAGGTATTATCATCACTTGCCAAAAAATTTAACCCTTCATAGAATTGCTCATCAATACCATAATCACCTTGATCAGTAATAATTTTTATTTGAAGTCTATTGATTTTAAGCATTATTATACCTCCATGCTGACATTAAAACATCTATTTTGTCATTTGTAAGTCTTTTGCTATATTTATCTAAATACTGCTTTTCATTACTCAATAAGTTATTGTCTTTTTCAATTTCTAATATAAATTGTTTTCCTTTATCAGAAAGACGAAATGTGCCATTTTTTAGTTGTATTAATAGATTATCAGCAATTGCATACTTCACCGCCCGATTTACAGACGAATCAAATCTTACTAACATATAGGGGATTTTTTCAAATATATAATCCTCTAATATTTTCATATACTCCTTTGTATTTAACGCACTGGAAAAAATATGTATTTTTACTAATGAGCACCCGCTTCTTCCACTACAACATTTCGAAATAATCAAGCATAGTTGCGCCACCTTATAACTAATTCGATAATTATATGGTACTGCATCTGGTTTAGAATCAAAAATTATTTCATCTGTCAAAAGAATTTTATTCAAAAATATCCCTACTTTCTAAATTGCATTGAACAATCTGCAAGCCACATACTTATTATATCTGTCTTTAATTCGATAATAGATTCTGGTGTAAAATATTTGCATGCATCTTTGAGCTGTTTTTCAAAATCTTGTAAAATATCATTAAATACTTTTATATTCATACTTCTATCAGTATTAAGTCTTGTCTGAACCTTGACTTGCTTTTTATATGATTGTTCAAGCCCATATACATCTTCGTATATTTCTGTAAATGATACTCGGAGCATACGCATTATTTCCATTCCTTTAATATAAGCCTCAACATAAACATCAACTATATCATTTAAATCCTCGTCATCATCATCTACATCTCCCATTACGGCTTTTACTTTTCTTGATATATTCGCAACTTTTTCTGAATCACAATGTTCCCAATCAGGTTTCTCTACTGCCCGAACAGCAAGATTAATTTTTGTATCCGTTAAAGATTTTCGAATTATTCTTGTAATCTCCACCGCAAAATCTTCAGCTTGTTTTATTACTATAATAAAATTAGAATCTATATAGTCATACTGCTTGGGATTTTCCTCCTTACGCTCCAATACTTCTTTCCTTTTAGTTTCTGCATGTTCGATAATTCTGGAATCTTTATAAAACGGAACGACAAAATGCCATTCTCGGATTACCGGAACTCCTAGTTTCAAAAGTCGTTTTTTATATTCTGGAGAAAGCAATTTATTTATATCATGTGTCATTTTATCTCTCTGATGTTCATATAGTTCATTTTCAGAATATTCTCTTTCCGCACAATAACATTGATTCACTATTCCATTTTGGGTAAAACCTTCAATTCCTCCATCTCCACCTTGAACTGCTGGAATTTCAGTATAATGTACATTTCTATACATCATGCGATAACATGATTGACAAATATCTTCCCATGAATCACCATTTAATTTTCCTTCAAAAAAGTCTAAAATCATTCGGTATTCCTCCTCAACCAATTTATAGATATAGATAAATCTTTCGAAGGTTCCTCCCTAATTACACCAATATCAATTATAAATTCTTTTTGCGTTTCTATATAACGAACTTTAACCATATGGATTTGCCAAAAAGTTTTGATAATTACAATTGGTTGATCTATGTAAAAATATGCCATATTATCTCGCCAACATATAACTTCTCTATTCCTCATACACATCATCCATTCCGAAAATATAGTTTTATTTTATCACATTGTTCCATATAGTACCATCAATATCTATGTCTAATATCGATACGGTACCCAAAAAGTGCAGAATTTCTCCCACACTCACTATTTTTTACTATTCCGATTCAATCTTCCAAAGGTATAAATAAGGTGTAAATTATTTGTTTCTATCTTGAAAATCCTATAAAATCAAGGCTTTCATAGCATACATTAAATGTTGCCATGGCAGATAAATAGTTCTCTAATCATAAAATTCTCCTGTAATGAAATATCCTGTAATGCCACATTTTGCGTTGGTTTATCGACTTTTCCGGGCATTGTATTTTTCCTGTTAACGACTACACTTTTTGTAAAATACTTCAAAATGGTGCAATTCAAGGCAATGTGTAGTAGTCAAATCGTAGTCAATTAAGGGGGTTCAGACTACTGACGGGGGTGTGCATTATTTAACGAAAGGGGCTGATACACCCCTACACTATTTGCTTTCTCGCCTTTCCTTAATATACTTATTGGTGCTAGAATATAAATAGTACAAGCCAAAATGAGAAATTCCAAATACACATAAGCATGATACAATAGAAGCATGCTGAAGGAGAATCTCATATGGCAAAGCAACATGACAAACAATTTAAACTTGATGCAGTCCAGTACTACGAGGATCATAAAGATCTTGGTGTACGTGGATGTGCAGAAAATCTTGGCATCGGATACAGCACATTAACAAAGTGGCTGAAAGACTTCCGGGAATCAGGTGATATTCCTGTTCGTGGTTCTGGTAATTACGCATCTGATGAGCAAAAGGAAATTGCCCGCCTCAGACGTGAATTACGTGATGCCCAAGATGCACTTGATGTGTTAAAAAAAGCAATCAACATTCTGGGAAAATGACAGAAGCCATTTATCTCGAAGTGTCTGAGAAGACGGAAGCTGCCAAAAAGGCTGGACGCCGGGTTTCCGTCTCCGGAATGTTGAAATTTTTAGGTGTCTCTCGCTCAGGATATCTTGCATGGCTCCATCACGTACCCTCTGATACAGAAAAACGTCGTGAAGCTGTAAAAGCAAAAATACAGGATATTTATGATGATTCCAAGCAGAACTACGGTGCTCCGAAAATCACTGTAGAACTTGGAAAAACTGGTGAAGTCGTTTCGGAAAGAACCGTTGGTACATATATGCGCCAAATGGGGATTCGTGCTCAGTGGAGCAAACCATGGACAATCACCACAAAAAATTCCGATTTCAGCACTGAATTACAAAATATCCTTGATGAGCAATTTAATCCTAATCGTCCGAATGCAGTCTGGTGTTCGGATATTACCTACATCTGGACAATAGATGGATTTGTCTATCTGACCAGTGTTATGGATTTATTTTCTAGAAAAATCATAGCCTGGGCGCTTTCAGAAACACTGGAAGTATCTTGCGTGATTGATACTATAAACAAAGCCAAAGCTCGCCGAAATATCGATCAACCATTAATTATCCATTCGGATCGTGGCAGCCAATATGTTGCAAAGGAATATATAAAAGCAACCGAAAATATGCAGCGTAGCTACTCGAAGAAGGCTTTTCCGTGGGATAATGCATGCATTGAATCCTTTCATTCTATTATCAAACGTGAATGGCTCAATCGCTTTAAAATCCGCGATTATAAGCAGGCATACCAGTTGATTTTTGAATATCTGGAAGCTTTCTACAATACGAAACGAATTCATAGCCATTGCAACTATATGTCACCAAATGAATTCGAACGATTGTATGAAAGAACACACACTGAGGCTGAGCTTCTGGCGGGTTAAAATGGGAAAAGTTTCTCATTTTAACTTGTACTAAATCTTGACATAGGACCATATTTAAATCTTCTTCATTATTTATATTATTGTTGTGAATATCCCTATGAGTTTGTTTATTAACCAATATCCCTTTATTCGGATATAATCTTTGCACGGGATCCGTATAAATTGTCTTTTTATTTTTATGATGAAAATCTCCATTTCCTTCCAATGGTTCTCCCGTTACTTCATCACTACTAAGTTTTCTTATTAAACGAATTTTCTTATATATTTTATCACATTATCTGAATTTACTCCACCTAAAAAGACACCCCAGCCAATAGCCTGAGTGTCCGCAAAATCTCTTTCCTATTATAATATCATATCACCTCGAACATATTCTGTTTCAAGGGTTTATCATCCGTATCCGAAATTTCCATCTCTTTTCTGGCATTTTCCAATCCTTGCATCTTCTGAAGTTCCTTTTCTGCATCCTCAAGTCCTACATGGATATACACATTGCGTACTCTGTGTTTTGATCCTCTTCGCAATCTTAATTTTTCTGTCATGCGCGTTCCCTCCTTCGTATTTCTGGATGTCCATTCAGATATCTTTCAAACTCTTTTTTCAGAATCAGCCCCCTGCCATTATAATAAAAGGCTATAAATTCCAATTCTTCTTGATGTAACAATTCAAAAAATTTTCTACGACTCAGTTTATAATAAGTAACTGTCTCTTAAACTGTCATGGCGTCCTTGTCATCAACTTTTGATTTCAATTATTCTTTGCCCCTTTCTCAGCTAAAATTCCTCTTTTGAGGTATAACATATATCACTCTTACAGAGAAATAAGTCAACTCCATTTACTTTCTGCTAATTTTCATCAGATAATACACACTTTGTTCGTTTTTCTTATATAAAAAATCCTCCCCATCTAAGCTAACTCCTAAATCATGTTAAAAAATAAGAGACAGCCCCAGTGGGCAGGATTTTATATTCCAGTATTTAATTCATTTTATTTTCATAATCTTGCAATTCATAAAAAATATTATCCACATAAACAGTATCGTTTTTAATACGATAAAGCATAAAATATCGATGCGATAAAAAATTAATTCTTCGATATCCTAACACTCTTAATTTGGGATTATCACAAAGTTTCAGACTTCCAACAACATTTGACAGACTTGTTTTTGTTGCCTCGAAATCATTTAATAAATTTCTTGCAGCCTGCTCACTATTCTTTTCAAACAAAAGATATGTGATAAATCTATCAAGATTCTCCTCTGCATCCCTCATCAAAACAATCTTATATTCCATACTTCAACCTCATATCAGGAACCACAAAATCTGCATCTCTGAATACCCCCTGTTCTCTGGACTTTTCCAATTTTGCAAGCATTTCTGTCTCCGTCATAGGTGCATATGGATTTGATTCTATCTGCCTTTTTATTTCAAAAGGAAATCCATTTGTCGCAACTGCCTGGGTCAAAAACATTCTGATTGCTGTTGTTGTATCTGTTCCTAAATCCTTAAATAGTGCATCTGATTTACTCTTTAACTCATCTTCTACTCTGACCTGAATTGTACTAGCCATGTTCAACACCTCACTTCCATCTATTTTCTTCATTGTAATGCTAAATCATTTCTATTTCAATACATTTGTATTGTTTTGTTATTACAAAATTTAAAAACTGTTAGGTTATTCTACTTTTTAACGGTGAAATGTAGAATGAGAGTCCCGTTTGTAACGCAAGAGTCCCTCTTTGTAAATGAAAATCTCATTTTGTAAACG